>CAZVHN010000476.1:0-10592 GCA_964626895.1 uncultured Chloracidobacterium sp.
CCGCTGTGGTTCTGGCCAATTCGAGTGGAGGGACCGCATACACAACTGCGCAAAATCTGGGGGCCATGAACTCTAACGCAATCAGTGTCGCGGGTGGCAGTCTCCCCCATAACAATATGATGGCGTTCCTGACGTTGAACTTTTGCATTGCCCTGCAGGGCATTTTCCCGCCGCGAAGTTGACGTGGAACCTATGATGGGCCGCTACGGCCATTAAACGCGGGGCGCAGCGGCACGTTGGAGTTTTCGAGCTGTTTGAAGAGTCTCGTAGGGACGTAACGTTTATAGCCCTGGCCGGATATTTTTCGGCTTTCCTCTCTGAATCTTCGGGGTTCGCTGTAAACATGGCGCTCCTCCTGCAAGCTAACCGCAGGTCCAAATTATTTTCAAGGAGTCTTATGAACTACTGCCCCGCCTCTGACAATCGTCGCCATACCCGGACCTTTGTTGCCACCTTGCTCTCATACATGCTCCTGACCACCCAGCTAACCCCGCTGGCATTGGCGGCAAACAGTTCCGCCTCGCGTAACGTTCCTGCGAAGACTTCTGACATTGGAAGAAAGAAGAGTGAGGGGCCGCGGAGTTCGCCCGCGTCGAATGCTTTCGCTCCCGTGCCGGTGCCACTCAGGGTGACGGCTGCGGGGCTCGCGCCAATCATTACAGCAACGAAAGTGGATTCTTTTCCCGACCCCGATGGAGACGGAAGAGTAAGCCCCGGTCAGACCGTCACGTATAGTGTAACCATCAACAACACCGGCCCGGATCCAGCCTTCAACGTTACGCTTAACGATACGGTTGATCCGAACACCACGATCGTCGGTGGCTCGGCCGTTTCCACTCCCATCGCCTTTGACGACGCTTTCAACGTCGTGGGCAATGTTCGCATTCAGCCAAACGCCGCCCAGGGATTGCTCGCCAACGACATCAATCCCAACACCGGAACTAACTCGGGGCTGACCGCGAGTGGCCCAACCACCAGCACGCAGGGCGGGCAGGTAGCGATCAACGCCGACGGCAGCTATTCATACAATCCCCCGGCGGGTTTCACCGGCGCGGATACCTTCACCTGCACCGTGACCAGCCCTAACGGGGTGGACACCGCGATCGTCACGCTTACGCTCAGCACCCCTGTCTGGTTCGTCAACAACTCCGCTCCAGTGGGCGGCGACGGGCGTTTGACCAACCCATTCAACTGCTACACGGGCACAACCACCGGAGGCCAGACCTGCTTCTCCGACACGGCGGCTGACGATCCCGGCGACAGCATTTTCCTCTTCAGCGGAAACTACACGGGCGGGTTCGCCCTGGCCAACAACCAACGCTTAATCGGCCAGGGCGCGACCGACACGTTGGCAAACATCGCAGGCGTCACGGTTCCCACATTCAGTGATCCGCTTCCTGCAACCGGCGGCGCCAGCCCCGTGATTACGACCACTGCTGCGGCCACCACCGCCATCCCGCTCGGGTCCGGTAACCATCTTCGCGGCTTCACCGTAGGCAATACGACGGGGACAAAAATCTCCGGCAACAGCTTTGGCACACTCACCGTGGGTAACAACACGACGCCTGACGTGATCCTCAACGGTTCCGGCCGGGCACTTGGCCTCGTCACCGGCACCTTCGCCGCGACCTCCGGCTTCGCGAGTGTCGCGACCACGAGCAGCACTGCGCAGGCCATTCTTCTCACTGGACTCGCAGGCACAGTCTCGTTCGGCTCGACAACCGTCTCCGGCGCAACCACGCAGGGCATCGTGGTCAGCACGACGACCGCTGACATCGACTTCGGTAACGCTTCCGTTTCGGGCGGCACCGACGGCGTCTCGCTGCAGAACAACACTGTGGGCACGCGCACTTTTGGGACCCTCGTTGTATCCGGCGGAAGCGGCAACGCATTTCTACACGGCGCGGGTGGCGGCAATGTCACCGTCGGGGGAGCGGCGACGCTCAGCAGCGCGGGTGATGCAATAAGCGTTAGCGCGCCAACCAACGGGAATCTGATCAATTTCCAGGCGGCCACGAGCGCCACCAGAACGGCAGCAGGAGGCAACGGAGTTAACTGGGCCGGGACCGCGGGCGCAATGATGACGTTCAACGCGCTCACCATCCAAACTAACGCCGGCACTGGCTTGAACGCTACGGTTGGCGGCGCCATCAACGTTACCAACGGGACCGGCACAATCAACAACACGGTTCAGGCTGCTCCAGCAATCATTGCTAACGGTATTGCTCTCAATGCGAACTTCTCGGGGATTAATTCATCCGGTGGCACGAATGGCGTCAGCCTGACAAATGTAACGGGCACATCGAACTTTGGCGGCGGCTCACTGAGTGGGGCGTCAGGCGCGACGTTTCTGGTTAGCGGTGGCACAGCATCCACAACGTTTACCGGCGGGGTCACGCAAGCGAACAACGCTGCCATGGTAAGCGTTCTCGGCGGACACAGCGGTTCTCTAACCTTTAATACCGGTACGCTGAGCGCTACAAATGGCACCGGCCTCCAGTTCGACAACGCCGACGGCACCTACAACTTCAACGGCACGACGACCCTCAACGGCGGCGACGCGGGCATTGACATTATCGGGGGCTCCAGCGGCACGTTCACCTTCGCGACCACATCCTCGATCACGAATCCCAGCGGCACGGCCGTTAACCTGATGGGCAGCACCGCCTCCATCACCTATAGCGGCAACATCAGCAAGAACAACGCCGGTTTCGCGATCGACATCTTCGACCACGACGGCGGCACCGTTACGTTCCAGACCGGTTCGATCAGCTCGACTGGGACCAGTTCCGGCATCCGTGCTCTGAACAGCGACGGCGCCACTTTCAACTTCAACAGCCCGATCAAGACGCTCAACACAGGCGCGAACAACGCGGTGACGCTGACCAGCGACACAGGCAGCACGTTCAACTTCGGGGGCGGCGGGCTAGACATCGACACCACCAGCGGCACCGGTTTCAGGACCGAGTTTGGCGGAACGATCAATGTTACGGGAGCGGCCAATACCATCGACTCGACCACCGGCACCGCGCTCAACGTCTTCAGCAACACGACCATTGGGGCTGGCGGCTTGACCTTCCGCAGCATCTCGGCGAACGGTGGCACGAACAATGGCGTCACTCTCGACGGCACGGGCGCCGGCGCCTTCACCGTCACCGGTAACAGCGGCGCCGGCACGGGCGGAACGATCCAAAACAAGAACGGCGCCGACAACCAAACGACGCAGGGCATCGGCATCTTCCTTAACAACGTTCAGAACGTGTCGATATCTTTCATGAGCATTCAGGGATGTCAGAACTACGGCATTCGCGGAAACAATGTCACCGGATTTACTCTCGACAACTCCACGGTCGGCACCACGGCGACCAACGGCACCAGCAACACCGCGGACACCGACGCGACCGGCTTCTCCGGAGAGGGCAGCGTTCGCTTTTTCAACTTGCTCGGCTCTGCCACTATCAGCAACAGCACGCTCGATCAGGGCTTCTCGCGCACGATCGCGCTCAGCAATGACTCCGGGACACTAAACCGTCTGACCATTACCAACAGCACTGTCCGACAAAGCCTCACCGCTGCCACCGCTTCCGATTCGTTCTTCGCGCAGGCGAATCTCAACGCGATAGTGAATTTCACGGTCACCGGCGCCAGCCAGTTCACCGCGACGAAGCAATTTCATATTCAAACCAGCGCATTGGGCACGTCTACGATGGACATTCAGATCAACGGCGCCTGCGCGTTCTCGAACATTAACGCAACCACTGTCCCTGCCGGCGGCGGCCTCTCACTCAGCGGCGGTGGCACCGACACCCTGGTGACCTTTAACATTAACGGCAACTCGTTCCGACACGGCAATGGTGCAACACCTGGACCCCTTAACGCAGGCCGTATGCTGACTGCCGGCATGGTTTCGGGCGCCGGCAAATTCGACGGCAAGTTCACCAACAACACGGTTGGCGTGACGGCCATCGCGCGTACCGCTGCCGGAAACGGCGCGGACGGCATCGGCATCTTCGCCAGCGGGAACCGAGCCGCAACCACTCGCGGCACCGGCACACTTGATTCTCGTTTCCTGATTCAAAACAACACGATTAAGAACTACGGCGAGGTAGGCATTCTTGTTAATGCCCGGCAGGGCAATTCGATTCTCGACGCCACCATCTTAGGCAACATCATCAACGAACCCGGCCCCGCGGCGCAAGGCGCTTTCGCGGCGATCTGGGTCAATTCCGGTGCGCTTCCGGGCGACTCCAGCGCCGTGCACGTCGTCATCGGCTCCGCTGGAGTGGCGGGCGATAAGAACACGATGCAAGACAGCGATCCGAGCAACGCCACGGACGTGTTTCTGGACGAAAATTCCTGTGGCGGCTGCGCCAGCACGCTCACTCTCTACAGAAACGGATCCGTCGCAGCCGGCGCGGGCGAAGCGCTGGTGCGACAGATACTTGTTGACGATAACAACCCGACACTGGACCTTCTGGCCGGTTTTACCAATGGCTCGACCATTACGATCGCCAACGGCACTCCGCCAGCGCCTGCTGCGCCTGAGACCGAGATCACTATTGGGTCGGAAGCTGCCGGCCAGATGCCCAACGGAGCATCTGTGCAGCAAACCGCCGCACCTTCGAGCACGGACAGCATCGCCAGCCGTCCATTCATCTCTTCGCAACCACAGACCGCCGCGGCCACAACTAAACCCGCTGCCCAAACACCAGTCGCTAGCGCCGTCGTAGTAGATCCTGGGGTGCGCTACAGGCCGAAACCGAAACCAGTCGCTCCACCTGTGGGCGATGGCCTTCCACCCGTCATAGTTGGTGACAATCTGACCTGGAACGTCGGCACATTGCCGGCAAACTCCTCAGTCACAATCACCTTCCAGGTGGTGGTTGACAATCCATTCATGGGCGCTATGCCGCAGGTCTCTAACCAGGGCACGGTGACAGCCGCCGGCGGGATCAATGTTCTTACTGACGACCCATCGGTAGGTGGCATGAACGATCCAACCGTAACGGGTGTCACGCTTCCGCCCGATCTCTTCGTCAGAGATGCTAGTGTGGCCGAACCTAATTCGGGTTCTACCTCAATGATCTTCACCCTGGCACTCTCAACCCCGGCTCCGGCTGGCGGCATTGTCGTCAACCTGAGCACGGCTAACGGAACGGCCACCGGAGGTACTTGCCTGGCCGGTGACGATTACGAGTCGGTCACTGGAGGCACCGCCACCTTCGCTGCCGGCGAGCAGATCAAGACCTTCCCGGTTACGGTCTGTGCGGATGCAACGGCCGAAGCAGACGAAACCTTCACGCTCAACGTCAACAACGCGCCTGGAGCCATCATCGTAGACGGCACTGGCACCGGCACGATTACGGCTAATGTGCCGGGTACCATACTGATTTCCGAGTTGCGCACCAGCGGCCCCAACGGCGCGGGTGACGATTTCGTGGAGATCTACAACAACACCGACACGCCACACACCGTTCCTGCCGGAGGTTATGGTCTCTTCAAGAGAGGCGCGGACTGCAATGCCTTGCCCGTGCTAATCGGGACCATTCCCGCGACGACGGTGATTCCCGCACGCGGCCATTACCTGTTCGTGGGCAGCACCTACAGCCTGGGTTCCTACGCTGCGGCCGATGTGACCCTGACGACTGACATCGAGAGCGACTTCAACGTCGGGCTCTTCTCGACTGTGGACCCACTTGCGATCTCCACCGCAAACAGACTCGACGCCGTTGGGTTTGGAGTTAGTACCGGTGGGGTCTGCGACCTGTTGCTCGAGGGCACGACTTTGGCGCCGGCCTCAGGCAGCACATCGGAGTACAGCTTCGTGCGCAAGTTCACCCTGGTCGGTGTCAACGTTCCGACGCCCACCGACGGTAACGACAACGCGGCTGACTTCACGTTGGTCTCGACCACGCCGTCCACGCCGGTCGGGTCGAACGCCGCGCCCGGGCTGGGCGCGCCGGGGCCGGAGAATCTGGGTGGTCCGAACCTGAAGAAGTTCTCGCAGGTCGGGGCGCAACTGATAGACCCGATGGTGGCACAGCCGGAGCCACCGAACCTATTCCGCGACACAACGCCGGACCCGGCGAACAATTCGACTTTCGGCACCATCGCGAGCCGTCGTAGGTTCATCAACAATACGGGCGGCAGTATCACCCGCCTGCGGTTCCGCATTTACGAGATCACGACGTTCCCGTCCCCAGCGGGTACAGCCGACCTGCGGGCGCGCACCGCAGGTACCGTAATGGTCACGGTGACCGGCGGCAGCATGGTGACTGTCCTGGGAACCACGCTGGAGACGCCACCGGCGCAGCCTAACAGCGGCGGCCTTAATTCCAGCCTGGCGGCCGGGACGGTGACGCTGGGGACGCCGCTGGCCAACGGGGCGTCGATCAACTTGCAGTTCCTCTTCGGAGTGCAACAGACAGGCAGCTTCCGCGTCTTCGTCTTCGTCGAGGCGGTCCCGTAAACCCGGTTTAAGAACCGCCTTAAATAAATCTGGCCGCCTGTCACGACAGGCGGCCAGTGTTTTTTTGGGAGGAGGCTCCAAATCCAATTTCTAAACCTGTCGCACCGCCACGGGTTCGGAATCCGGCTGGATAGCTGCTTGGTCCCGTCCAAGCGCAATCGGCGGTGGTGGATTAGAGACCAGCATCTCCAGCGCCACGTCAACTATTTCATTGATTCTTGAGATAAAAACGATTTGCAATTCCTTACGCACGTCTTCGGGTATCTCCTCGACATCAGCGTCATTGCGCAAAGGAAGAATGATGCGGCGAATGCCGGCACGGTGAGCGGCCAGCATTTTCTCCTTGATCCCTCCCACCGGAAATACCAGACCTGACAAAGTGATTTCACCGGTCATCGCCGTGTCAGGACGGACCCGACGGCCCGTGTAGAGCGATGCCAACGCGGCCGTTATCGACACACCCGCACTCGGTCCATCCTTGGGAATGGCGCCGGCCGGAACATGTAGGTGCACGCCATAGTCCCTGAACATCTCGGCACTGATGCCAAACTCAGCGGCGTGTGACCACAGATACGATTGCGCTGCCCGCGCCGATTCCTGCATCACTTCACCAAGCTGCCCGGTAATTGTTAGGCCTTTGCCTCCGGGCAGCAGCGTGGCTTCAATGAAGAGCACCTCACCGCCCATCTCGGTCCAGGCCATCCCCGTCGCTACGCCGGCGGGCAATTCTTTGCGGGCCTGCTCGGGATAGAATCTCGGCGCGCCCAGATAGTCTTTGAGGTCGGCGGCGGTGACGGTAACTGATTCGACCTGCCCCTGGGCAATCTTCAAGGCAACCTTCCGCGCGACGCTGCCGATGTTCCGTTCGAGCTGGCGCACGCCAGCCTCGCGGGTGTAGCGAGCAGCAATCAACTCAATGGCCTCATCCGCAATCTTCAACTGACTCTCGTTCAGTCCATTCTCTCCAATCTGGCGGGGAATCAGATACCGGCGCGCAATCTGCAGCTTCTCCGGATCGCTATAGCCGGCCAGATTGATGACTTCCATGCGATCTCTCAGCGGCGGGGGAATCGGACCCATCTGATTGGCGGTCGCAATAAAGAAGACTTTTGACAAATCGAAGGGCAGATCGAGATAGTGATCGCGGAACGTGTTGTTCTGTTGCGGATCGAGAATCTCCAGCAACGCCGAGGCCGGATCGCCACGGAAGTCGTTGCCCAGCTTATCAATCTCATCCAGCATTAGGACGGGATTATTCACACCTGCGCGCCGGATCGATTGAATGATCCGCCCCGGCATCGAGCCGATGTAGGTGCGACGATGTCCGCGTAGTTCCGCTTCGTCGCGCATACCACCGAGCGAGAGACGCTCAAATTGCCGGCCCAGAGCGCGCGCGATCGAGCGGCCCAACGATGTCTTACCCACTCCGGGCGGTCCCACGAAACATAGAATGGGACTCTTGGTGTCAGGTCGCAGCTTGATCACGGCCAGAAACTCGAGGATGCGTTCCTTCACGTCTTCCAGGCCATAGTGGTCCTCGTCGAGAATCTTGCGTGCTTCAAGCAGATCGAGCTTGTCTTCAGACGACTTCCGCCAGGGCAATTCCAGAATGTAGTCGAGGTAGGTGCGGATGACGTGGTAGTCCGGAGCCGCCGCAGGCAGTCTTTCCAGGCGCTTTAACTCGCGCTCGGCTTCCTGTCGAACTTCATCCGGCAAGGCAGTTGCGACGAGCCGCTCCCGCAGCATTTCAGCTTCGGCGCGCTCGCCGCCGTCATCCTCACCCAGCTCTTTCTGGATCGCCTTCATCTGCTGCCGCAGAACGTAGTCCCTCTGGGCCTTGTCCATCTCCGATTGCGCTTCGGAAGTGATCTTCGAACGCAACTGAATGATCTCCAGCTCGCGCGCAAGATACACGTGCGCCAGGTGGAGCAGCTCGTCGGCAGTTTCGGCTTCGAGCATCTTTTGCTCCTGCTCTACGCCGAGGTTGAGAATCGATCCCAGAAAGTAGGCCAGGCGCACGGGTTCAACCGAGCCCAGGATCGCCACTCTCACTTCGGGTGGGACGCCGGGCAGCAACGCCAGAGCCTGTTGAATCATTGCCTGCACATTGCGCTTGGTAGCTTCCACTTCTTCAGGATCGACGATCCGCGGTTCCGGCAGGATCTGAACGACCGCACGCAAGCAAGGTTCTTGCTGTTTCCAATCGAGCACCTTTATCCGCTCAGTCCCCTGCGCGATGATGTGCATCGTGTCGTCAAGACGTTCCATCCGCTTGATCATCACGAGGGTGCCGACGCTGTACACTTCACTGGGTGTCGCGTCTGCTCCGGCGGTGCTTTCCGGCCGAACGGTGATACAGGCAATCAACTTCTCCGGAGTAGCCAGGGCGGCTTCGACCGCTGCAACCGAACGCAGTCGGCCCACGGCGAGCGGAACCACTGTTTCGGGAAATAGAGTTGTGTTCTGCAGTGCCAGGACGGCTAGCTCGAATGGCTGGCCGGGCTTCTCGTTAGACGCGGCTTGCTCGGTAGGTTCTTTGGACTCGCCCTGCGCCCTGGCTGGCGGAGTTTGCGGGCTGATGTCTGGTTTTTCCGAACTCTCGGACATTCTTTTTAATCGACCTTGAGTTTATTAAGACCTCTTACTTACAACGCATATTAATTAGTAAAAAACCGTCGCGATAATCGTGTGTGAGAGAAGCTTCATCAATCGAACAGGGGAATTCAATCTGCTTTTCAAAGCGGCTGTAGTTGATCTCCATCTGTTGGTAAATGTAACCTTCTCGATAGAAAGTATCGCGGCGGCAGCCTCGAACTATTAGATGTGAGTCGGAAAGGACTATCTCCAGATCATCGACTGAGACGCCCGCCAGATCTACCTTCACCACCCAACCGTCTCCGGCGTGATAAACGTCAGCCGCAGGATTCCAAAGTCGTCCGGATGGCCTCACCTGATTACGAATGGCCATCAGATGAAACGCGCGATTTGGGTTTGGCATGGCTACAGCTTAAGTGAAAATTGGACAGGTGCAAAGGATAAGTTGAGGTGCACACGAGCACGAAAAGCCAGCGTGAAGGGTTTCTGGCGCCGACCATCTCTGATTTCACACTCGTGGAGTGGGCCAGTCAAACCAGCGCCCGAGGCGCGGCAGAAGGTAGCCAGGCGCGAACATCGTAGGCTGTGAGCAACTGGAACGGCCTCCAAGAGTGGTTCCAGCCCTGGAAGGGCATGTGCTGCCGCCCTTTCAGGCTTGTCGATCATATTGGTCATGACCCGGGGCGGCGCGCTAAGCGCGCTCAACCCAGGCTCATCCTTTTCGCACGCTTCGCTGGTATCGCCTGGCGGGCTCCAAATCCCGCGGTTTCATGGGCTTGGTGTTATCATCACGGTGGTTCAACGACGGGAGGCGGATAGGAATGTCTCAAGAAGCGACTGAAAAAAAGGTAAACACCCGGGTGGAGAGCGATTCCATGGGTGAGATTGAAGTGGCGGCTGATAAGTATTGGGGTGCGCAGTCCCAGCGTAGCTTGCTCCACTTCAATATCGGCGACGACCGCATGCCTCGCGAGATGATTCGAGCACTGGGCATCCTCAAAAAAGCTGCCGCCCTCGTAAATGAAAAACTGGGCAAGCTGACTCCGGAGAAATCAAAGCTAATCGTTCAGGCCGCAGACGAAGTAATCGAGGGAAAGCTGGATGAGCATTTTCCCTTGAGCGTCTGGCAAACCGGCAGTGGCACGCAGACAAACATGAACGCGAACGAAGTGATCTCCAATCGCGCGATTGAGTTGGCGGGCGGCGTGCTGGGCAGCAAAGAACCAATTCATCCCAACGACGACGTGAACATGTCGCAGTCGTCCAATGATACTTTCCCGACGGCAATGTACATCGCGGCCGCCGAACAGCTGCATCAACTCATTCCCGAAGTCCAGAAAGTACACGATGCGATCGTCGCGAAGGCTGAGGAGTTCAAAGACGTAGTAAAAATCGGCCGCACGCATCTCCAGGACGCGACCCCTTTAACTGTGGGCCAGGAGATGTCTGGCTGGGCCAACCTGCTCGCGCGTGATATCGAACGTTTGCGGTTAGCGCTGCCCGGCGTCCTTGACCTGGCAATTGGTGG
>CAZVHN010000477.1:0-26624 GCA_964626895.1 uncultured Chloracidobacterium sp.
CAAATATTTCGCTCCTCCGGAGCTTCAAAGTTCTTTGGGATCCCGGTTCTATAAACATTTGGTCCCTCCGGGACCGAAGACTAGAGCACCGAAAAATAGGCAGACTTATTCGTTGCGAGAACTTTAGAGACACCACACTAGCGCAGGCTTATTGAACAACACCGCAGTTCATGAATAATGCGGGCTAGCGTGTGTACTGCGCCTCCTGCTCTCTGCCTACTACCTACTGCCTACTGCCTTCCCGGGCTTTTCGTTATACTCGCTTCAGTTCCAACCGAACTTCTTATGCAAGCTTCCGCCGAGCGACAATTCAAGGGTGCGCGCCCGAAACAGGAAACGGTCGAACGCGCCTATGCCTTCGCTGACCTTTCAGCTTATCCGCAGAAGAAGCGCTTTTTGATTAGGGCGGCAGACCTCGGCTTCTTTGTTCTCATCAAACTGATTGGACTGACCGTACGGTTTGAAGTTAAGGGGTGGGAAAACTGGGAGGCTGCTTCCCGCGATGGTGGCTTACCCATCTATACCTTCTGGCACAATCGTGTGTTTCTAGCGACCTACTTCTGGCGGCGCCGGCGTATCGTGGTGATGACCTCGCAGAGTTTCGATGGCGAGTACATCGCGCGGTTCATACAAAGATTCGGCTACGGCGCGGCGCGCGGTTCGAGTACCCGCGGCGGCGTTGGAGCAATAGTTGAGATGACCCGACTGATGCGGGCCGGCTGCCCCACGGCTTTCACGATCGACGGCCCCCGGGGCCCGAGGTATGTGGCTAAGATGGGAGCAGTGCTGCTCGCGAAGAAGACCGGGCAGCCGATTCTGCCCTTCACCATCACGGCTTCCAGTTCCTGGTCAGTCCGGAAGAGTTGGGACCAGTTTCAGGTGCCCCGACCCTTCGTGCGTGCTCGGGTAGACATTGCTGAGCCAATTGATGTGTCTCCGGATGCGGACGAGACGGAGTTGTTAGCGAAGCGTGATGAGCTGCAGCACGCGCTTGACGAAATCAGTCATCATGGCGACGAGTGGCGAACGAGTCGCTCATAATTTTCCTCGAAGCTCCACGTATGACGCTAACCCCGGTCGCCCACGTCGAAGCGTCAGCTCTGTCAGAACCGCGAGCGGTACCGGGGTCCCCAAACGGGCAGCCCGCTTGGGGTGGTGGATGCGACCGGGTTTATATGCTCCATGTTGAGACCGGGTCGCTACCACCACCCCAGGTCAGCTCGCCGTTCTGACAAGTATTCGCGAATAGGACAAAACGCAACCTTGGCACAGGCAACTCAAGAGGCAAGCTACCGCAGCGGTTATGTGGCCCTAATCGGCCGGCCCAACGCCGGCAAGTCGACCCTGCTCAATCGGCTGGTGGGTCAAAAGCTTGCGGCTGTTTCAAACAAGCCACAGACCACTCGCTTCCGGATTCAGGGCATTATCACCCGACTCGATGGTCAGATAGTCCTGGTGGATACGCCCGGTGTTCACAAACCCGGATACGAGATGAATCGCCGGATGATGTCTACGGTGCAGGACGCACTGATGGGCGTAGACCTGGTCTGTCTGATTCGCGATGCTTCGGTGAGGACTGGCAATGGGGATCGATTCGTTTTGGATCTGGTGCAGAAGTCAGGCAAACCGGCGCTACTCTTACTCAATAAGATCGACAAGCTTGAAGACAAGTCGGCCTTGCTGCCACTGATCGATTCGTACCGCAACGAATATGACTGGCAGGAGATTGTGCCCATATCTGCTTTGCGAGGAAGCGCGTCGGAGGTGGTGCTCGATCAGATGATCAAGCACCTCCCGGAATCTGGGCCTCTTTTCGGCGAAGACGAGCTCACCGATCAATCGGTGCGCTCAATGGTTGCCGAGATCATTCGCGAGAAGATTCTGCAGACAACGGAAGAAGAGATTCCTTACGTCACTGCGGTGGTCACTGAAAAATGGGAAGAGGTGCGCGAGGATTTCACGCGAATCTACTGCGCGATATTCGTCGAAAGGCCGTCGCAAAAGAAGATCATTATCGGCAAGGGCGCATCGCGTTTGAAAGCGATTGGTATAGCCGCCCGCCGGGAGATCGAGGAGCTTCTGGGCCATCGCTGCCATCTGGAGTTATTCGTCAAGGTCGAGGAAGAGTGGCGCAACAAACAGCATCTGCTGGATGAAATGGGGATTGGGCAGTAGGCCAAGGTCCTGGCAAGCTGCGGAAAAACCAACAACGATCCACGAAATCACACGAAGCAGCGCGAAAAGAGCCCTCTAGTTCGAGTCATTTCGTGTGATTTCGTGGATCGTCGTATTCCGAGCAGCCGAAGGAAGACATTGAGCGCACCGAAGGAACAACAACGGACCTGCTTGTGGTACGGCCTCGATCTAGTTGTTACGAGCGAGGCGCGTGAGGCCGTTGAATACGCACTTATGGAGGCGGGTGCGTTGGGTACGGAAACTGAGGAAGGTGACCCGGGTCTTCTCCGCGTGACGGCGTACTTCGATAATGTGCCTGAACGGGAACGCGTTCGAGGGGAGCTACAAGAAGCGCTGCGAATTTATAGCCTGCCGTCCTCATCAGTTCGCGATATGAGCGTGCGCGAAGTTGCCGACCAGGACTGGCTTGGCGAGTGGAAGAAAAGCTGGCAGCCGGTCGAAGTGGGAGAGCGGTTCATCATTGCGCCGCCCTGGAGCGAGATTCGGGATGCTTTCGACCGTGTGGTGATTCGCATCGAACCGGGGATGGCCTTTGGCACGGGCACCCACGAAACCACTCGCCTCTGTCTCGCCGCTATCGAGAAACACTTTGACGGCGGAAGTTTTCTCGACGTCGGTACGGGTACGGGCATACTGGCAATCGCCGCAGCCAAGCTCTTTCCCGAGGCTCGCGTTGAGGCTTGTGACACTGATGCTGAGGCGATTGGCATCGCGGAAGAGAATGCGCAACTCAACGGAGTGCCAGACTTAGCCTTTCGCGTGGGAGGTGTTGAGGAGGGCCGAACAGCGTCAGCCGATTGCGTCTGCGCCAATCTCACTGCCGACATGATCACACAGATTCTTCCCACATTAATTGGCGCCACCTGCGGCCGCCTCATTCTTTCCGGCATTCTCGATTCTCAGAGAGACACCGTCCTCACGCGTCTTCAGGAACTTGGAGTGTCAGAAGCACCCGAAGTTACGGGCGAAGGCGAGTGGGTTTGTATCGTGGGCTGAGAACTCGTCGGAGAGAATAATGACTCATCGCAGATTCTACGCGCCGCCGGACGCATTCAGTTCTGATCTCAACAGCCTGACACTGCAGGCTGAAGAAGCTCGACATCTCCGCGACGTGTTGCGCTTGAGGCCAGGTGACCGGGTCCACGTTTTCGACGGCGCCGGGAAAGAGTTTGATTGCTCGATCGAGGAGAGTCGCAAGGATACGGCACGGTTGAAGGTTTTGGCCGAGGTCGCACCCGCCCGGCCCGAATCACCGTTACAACTGACGCTGGCGGTCGCGCTGTTAAAGAGCGACAAGTTTGATCTGGTTGTTCAAAAAGCGACGGAGTTGGGTGTCGCTCGCGTCGTGCCGGTAGCAACTAAGCTCGCGGACATCCGTTTGCGCGATGACTCTGACGCGAACAAGCGGGTCACGCGCTGGCAACGGATTGCGCTGGAGGCGTCCAAGCAGTCGGGACGCGCGGTGGTACCAGAAGTTACCCATCCGATTTCCTTTGATGATCTGGTACAGGCTACGGACGCTACGGGGCAGCGGAAGTTGATGTTCTCTGAGCGCGAAGGACGATCGCTGTTGGAAATGAAGAACATTCTGGATGCCAGTCAAGTTTCAGCGCTGGTTGGTTCAGAAGGTGGTTGGACGGATGAAGAGATCTCTCTGGCGCGCGACAATAACTGGGGCGTGGTGACGCTGGGCGGACGAACGCTGCGGGCCGAAACTGCGGCTATCGCCGCTGCGGTGTTGTTACAACATCTGTATGGAGATCTGAGTTAGCGATCTTTGGTTCAACGTTCAATATTTGGAGTGCGCCGGCAGAGCGCAGCGGTCCGGGGTGGTGGTAGCGACCGGGTCAACTCAACCAGCGCTGAAGGCGCGGCAGAAGGTAGCAGCGGGGTCCCCAGCGGGGCATCCCCGCTGGGGTGCTAGTCAGGGGCAAGCGCTTGGCGCGCCGCCCCTGGGTTACGTCAATAACACGACCCGCCCTGAAAGGGCGCAAAGAACCGCGCCAGACCTGGATAGCTAGACGGTTGAAACCGGAGCGCGATTAGATACGACGAGCGCCATCTTGGCGATGCTTGCGGCGCCCTTTCAGGGCGCGGTTGGGTTTGTACTACTTGATCCAGGGGCCGCGCGCAAAGCCGCTTGCCCCTGGCTACCTTCTGCCGCGCCTCCGGCGCTCGTCGACCTGCAGCTTCGCCAACATCTCTTTAGCGATCCGCTTATCGCGCTCGATCTCAAACGCCCATCCAGGATCCGCTGAAACATTCAAAACGGACTCGAGCTGTTCTCGCCCGAGATCCAGTTCACCTGATTCCAACAACAACTCGGCAAAATAGATTCGCGTCACGGTGTTTTCCGGCGCAAGATTGACGGCCGCTTTGTAATTAGTGCGTGCGCGACCGGAACCGCCACCCAGCAAGCGTGGAAGTTTGTGTTGCAGCCGCGCGAGCACTCGCAAGGGCCCAGCGCCGTGATACGACGAATCAATTTGGATTGCCTGACGTAACTCCCTCATTGCTCGCCGGGCTCTCAGAAGTCCAGGCACTCGTCGGTGCATTTGCGCAGCAAGTGCCAGATTTACCGCCAACCAAAAATGGCCCTCTACTCGTTCGGGGTCGCTTGCGACCGCTTGCTCGCAGGTGACAACTCCCTGGCAATGATTTGAGAGAGCGGAGTCTTTATCCGGCGCCTCCTGACCGAGAAAAAACAGCGCCCGACCCAGCCGCCACAGAATCTCGTATTCGTTTCTTCCGGAGCTTCGTAGAATCGCGATGCTCGCGGGAACGTTTTCGATTCGTTGTCTTTCTGAATAGAGTTCGTCGGCTTGACTGATAATTGCCTGAATCGCAATACCTCCGCTCTTTTGCATCTTTGACACGTTTTGACCTTGCCCGATCGCGGGCGCAGAATATGTCCTGCGATTTGGCTTATCAAGTGCGGGCATGAATCCAGGTGTAGTGGAACAAACAGTAAAAGAGTGTCGTTAGACGATTATCGGCCCGAGGAAGGAACCCGCGTCACATGGCTCTGAGCAAAGAAGAGGCAATCCAAAAAGCACGCCAGGATCTGGCCCAACGGCTGGGTGTCAGCGAAAGCGATATCGAAACCCGGGCGGTGGATGATGCTGACTTTCCTGACACGGCTCTGGGTGCGTCAGTCGCGGATGAAATGAGCGGGCAAATGATCACACCTGGCTGGCGTATCAGGATGCGGGCCAATGACCAAACTTTTGAGTATCGAGCGAACCAGCATCATCTGAGGCTGTACAATCACAAAGGGGCGAATTACCGGATTTAGGTTTTGAGTTTCGAGTCGCGAGTTTTCTGGCTCACGAATGCCAACTCGAAACTCTGAACCCGAAACCCGAAACTGGAGTAGCAATGAACCGCAACAAGTTTATCCTGCAGATCTCGCTTGCCATCTTCCTGATCCTCATCGCCGCACTTGCCGGCCAGCTCCGGAAAGTGCAAAAGGAATGGCGTTCGGCAGTTAGGATCATGCCCGGCGCTTCAGAGCCCTACGTGGTTTTTGATCCGAACCAGATTGATGAGACAAGAGAGAACAGCGCGCCGGAAGTGCTGGTAAAGTTTCGCCCCGGCGTGTCCGTAGATGCGATCACTAAAATCACCGCACGGCTTAACGATCGCGTCGAAGACCAGATTGAGTCGGTGCCAGGTCTGGCAGCAATTGACGACCTGGACAATCTCGAGGCGGAATCAATCGCTGCCGAGTATCGAGCGTTGCCGGAGGTTGAGTATGCGGAGCCCAGCTACGAGATTAGTTTGAATCACGACGGTGGAGGATTCAAACACCTGCATCCGAATGACGCGCGCTTTTCTGAGCAGTGGGCCCTGGATAATGATGGACGGAGCGGCGGTAAAGAGGGTGCGGACATCGGAGCGTTGCGCGCGTGGGTAACAACCACAGGCGATGACGACATCGTCGTTGCCGTGCTCGATAGTGGCGTTGATTACACTCACAGTGATTTGCAAAACAACATCTGGATTCGTCCTGACAATATCAAACAGTATGAAGATCGCGAGCTAGGCTCGATCGAGGACGTTCACGGCTACAACGCCGTCGAGAACACGGGTGATCCGATGGATGAGAATGGCCACGGTACCCACTGTGCCGGAATTATTGGTGCGGAAGGCGGGAACGAAATAGGCATTAGCGGCGTCAACTGGAAAGTGAAGATCATGCCGCTGAAGTTCATGAACGCCAGCGGCTTTGGGACTGCAAAGAACGCAATCGAAGCGATCAATTACGTGATCGATCGCAAACGCGCCGGAGTGAATGTACGTGTGATTAGTGCCAGCTGGGGATCGAAGATGCGGTCCCAAGCGCTCGAGGATGTCATCCGCAAAGCTCATGAGGCGGGAATACTCTTCGTGGCGGCGAGTGGCAACGACGGTGTAAATACAGACCAGATGCCCCAGTATCCTGCCGGTTACGACCTGGGGAATCTAATCAGCGTCGCGGCGCTAAATCGCCAGGACGAACTTGGGTCTTTTTCCAATTACGGTGTCAAGAGTGTCCACCTTGCGGCACCGGGGGCAAATATTTTGAGTACCTGGCTCGGCAACGAGTATGAGGAGCATTCGGGAACCTCGATGGCTACACCCATGGTGTCTGGCGTTGCCGCTCTGGTGCTGTCAAAACGGCCCCAGCTCTCAGTTGACGAATTGCGATCCACTCTGCTCAAGTCTGTCGACAAAATTCCCCATCTGAACGGAAAAGTTTCAACCGGCGGACGAATCAGCGCCGCCAGGGCCGTCGGCGCCAAGTAGGACCAGGTCAAGATTCAACAGCCCAAAGAACCATTCAAGCACCCCTGATTTTGCAGTCGGGAAGGGTGGCTTGCCCCCGTGGGCGGCTTCGCCGCACCCCAGTGCGGTAAGGCCCCGCCTTACCGTGGACTGCTCGATTTTACTGAGGCTATGCCTCCGTCGTAGTTGCAGAGGCATAGCCTCGAATTCAATTTGGATGCCTTCCGGTAAGGCATAGCCCTACCGCACTGTCGGGCGGCAAAGCCGCGCAAGAGGCAATGCACCCTTCCTGCAAATTACCCTCAGCGCCTTTTGCGTTTCACACAGCCTCTAACGCTCCTCGGTCCTGGAGTTCACCCTCACGCAACCGGTCGTGCCAACCTGGCCAATCCTCGTCAAGAGGGGCGTCGCTTGCCTAGAAGGCGCTCGATGCCTGATAATCACTTCCGATGATTGTTCCCAACCGTACAAAACCAGACCCGATCTTTTTAGGGAGATAACGAGTGA
This sequence comes from uncultured Chloracidobacterium sp., assembly GCA_964626895.1. Lineage (GTDB taxonomy): Bacteria > Acidobacteriota > Blastocatellia > Pyrinomonadales > Pyrinomonadaceae > PSRF01. The sequence goes on from CAZVHN010000477.1 coordinate 7,471, forward strand.
AAGCGGAATTGCACCAATTAGTCGCTTTACAAAAACTAGACACAAGCATACGAAGACTACAAACGGAACTGGAAGCCATTCCTCAAAAGCGCGCGGAGATCGAAAACGAGTTCGATCGGCGCGCTTTTGAAATTCGGGCCCTCGAAACTCGCTGCGATGAGTCGAAGCATACGCGTGCACGCCTGGACATCGAGGTCGCCGAGCAGCGTTCCCGAGCTGAACGAGCTGAACGCAATCTGATGTCGTCGAAGAAGCAAGACGAGTATACCGCGGCAATACGCGAAGCCGACGCGGCCCGGAAACAAATCTCGGCACTGGAAACTCAAACTCTCGAGCAGATGGAAATTCTGGAGCAGGCTGAAGCCGCTTTGACCGAACGTGCGGGGGAGGTCGCCAGCCTAAACTCTGACAGGGAGGCGAGGCTGAAAGCCTTTGACGAAGAGACGCGTCAGCAGGCGGCCCAACTCGACTCAAGCCGTGCTGAACGCGAGCGGGTCTTCAATACGCTGCCGAAGCCGATGAGCGCGCTCTACAAACGGATTAGCGTTCGCATACGCGATGGAGTCGCTGTTGCCGAGGCCCGCAACGGAGCTTGTATGGCTTGCTTCATGGCTCTCCGGCCTCAGGCGATGTCGGAGGTCCGCCGCGGCGAGGAAGTTGTTACCTGTGACAACTGTAACCGTATCCTTTATTACGTTCCGGCTGATTCAGCAAAAACCAACTCGACGTCAGTCCAACCGAAAGTCGCACACACTTAAATAAACATGCGGGTGCTGGTAACCGGAGGTGCCGGCTACATCGGTAGCGTTGTTACTGAGGAACTGGTGAAAGACGGCCATCAGGTGGTCGTCTACGACAGTCTCTATAAAGGACATCGCCAGGCCGTCGCCGCGGGAGCGGATTTTGTTCAGGCGGATTTGATGGATGCCGCAACCTTGCGGACGACTCTGACTGACCGTCAAATCGACGCCGTAGTTCACATGGCGGCGGACTCGCTCGTAGGAGAGTCGTGCGCGCATCCGGCGAAGTACTATCGCAACAATCTGACCGCCGGACTGGTGCTGCTCGATGCCATGCGCGAGGTAGGTGTCAAGCGCATCGTGTTTTCTTCAACCGCGGCAACTTATGGTGAACCCGAGAAACAGCCAATAGAAGAAAACGCTCCGAACATACCAACTAACCCCTACGGACAATCGAAGCTGGCATTGGAGCACGCGATGCGTTGGTATGACGAAGCCTACGGTCTTCGCTATGCGACTTTGCGCTACTTCAACGCTGCCGGTGCGAGCAAGAACTTCGGCGAGTCGCACGATCCCGAAACACATATCATACCCATCGCCTTGCAAGCCGCCGCGGGCCGCCGTCCCTTAGTCGAGGTCTACGGTGAGGATTATCCGACCCGTGACGGCACTTGTGTGCGCGACTATATTCATGTCATCGACCTGGCGCGGGCGCATATACTCGCCCTCAAAGTTGTGCAGGAAGGTAGTCGGATCTACAACCTTGGGTGCGGTGGTGAGGGCTACAGTGTGCGTGAGGTGATTGAGACTGCGCGCGACGTGACTGGGAAAGACATTCCGATGCGCACTGCGCCAAGGCGCGCGGGCGACCCGGACGTTTTGGTGGCGAGCTCTGAGAAGATCAAGAGCGAATTGGGCTGGACGCCTCAATACCAGGATTTGCGAATAATCATTGAATCTGCCTGGCGCTGGATGCTGGCCCACCCCGACGGCTATGAGTCGTGAGGTAGGGCGGCTTCGGGCGCCCTGTCGGTCACCTTATTGCTGTGACCGCAGGCGTCCAGCCTGCAGGGCGTGCGTCAGCACGCTTAGGTTGCGTCATTCAACCTTGGGATTCGCGCCTGGCGCTCATTGCAGGCGGGACGCCGCGCTCCCAGCTTGCCAGGGAGGAAGGGATGCCTAAGAAAACAACCCCTGCGGAAAAAGTTCAACTCAAACGAACTGCCGGGAAAAAAGGACCAGCTACCTCGATAGAAGAGTTTCTCGCTCTCAAAAACCCCAAAGGCGATCTGATCCTGGCGGTAGATGGCGAACACGTTTCGCTGACATCGCTCGATCGAGTGTACTGGCCTGATGAGAAGATCACTAAGTTTGACCTGCTCCGTTACTACATTGAGATTAGTCCCTACCTGCTCCCTTACTTGAAAGATCGGCCGGCCATACTGCAGCGCTGGCCGCGAGGCGTCAATGCGTCGATGTTTTTCCAGCAGGATCTGGAGAGCGCGCCGCGATTCGTCAAGTCAGTCCGGCTAACAAACCAGGAGGGACGTGAACTTGACTACGCGGTTTACACGACCACAGCTTCCCTCCTCCACTTAGTAAATCTGGGGACCATCGAACAGCATCCCTGGCATTCAACAGTCAGGAAACTTTCCAGGCCGGATTGGATTGCGCTCGACCTCGATCCCAAAAAAGCCCCTTGGGAGAACGTACTGGAAGTAGCGTTGATCACCAAGCAGGTCTGCGATGAAATCGGCTTGCGGGCTTTTCCGAAGACGTCCGGGTCATCAGGAATTCATATCTACCTGCCACTCAAACCCACCAACGAATACGAAACGATTGCGGAGTTCGTGAAGCTGCTCGCGGGAGAAATTGCGCGGCGAGTACCAAAGATTGCCACGGTCGAACGCTCGTTGGCGAAGAGAAAGCACGACCAGGTTTATGTGGACTGGATGCAGAATGCGCGGGGCAAGAGTTTGGCTTCTGTTTACACGACGCGAGCTAAACCGAAGGCGACTGTCTCAATGCCGGTGACCTGGAAACAGATTGAAAAGGGCGTAAAGATCACAGACTTCACTCTAAAAAACGTGCCCACCCTCTGTCGAAAAGCCGGCGACTTGTGGGCAGATTTCTTTGCCAGCCGGCAGACACTCAAGCTGCGGTGAGTAGACTTGGTCTCTACCGAGGCTCGTGTGAAAACCCAAAGTGTACCTACGGTAATTTGCCGGTCAGGAAGGCGGACCCTGTCCCTCCTCAAGATCGGAAGCCACTTAGTAACGCTGCTGTTGCTGACTTTCGCTGTTTGCTGACTTTCGCTTGACCTCTTGAGTATCGTGAGCCTATCTTAGCGGCCTTGGACGAGACTAATCCTAATGTTTGAACGAGACGACAGCCTGACCCACAATTACTATTATTATGGTCCGCTCTCCTGCTGGAGGGACGGTCGGGCGAAGAGCTGTCGGCTTGCGCCAAGCGCGTAAGACTACCAGACAGGTTTCCACAACCGGCCATCGGTCCTTCCAGTCGCGAAGGATCGGTGGCCGGTTTATTTTTTGGGCATGGAGATATCGACATGACGACACAATCAAAATCATCGCTACTAGCCGACCACGTCGACATGCGGATGGTTGCTGCTGACACGGATGAAGCCACGCCGGATCGCAATACGGTCGTGCGCTTGAACCCCGACCATCCCGGCTTTCGCGACCAGGACTATCGCGACCGGCGTAACCGGATTGCTCAAATAGCGCTCGCCTACCGGGCCGGGGAGACTATTCCCGACGCTCCTTACACCCCGCAGGAACACCGGGTTTGGCGCACCATTTGTAAAGCGCTCGTGCCTGCTCATCGAGCGCACGCCTGCGCGGAGTATCTGGAGGCGGGTGAACGGTTAGAGCTTGATCCTGATCGCATACCCCAACTCCGTGAGGTAAGTGAGAAGGTTAGCGCAATCAGCGGGTTTCGACTTGAGCCGGTCGCGGGCCTGGTTGAGCCACGGGTATTCCTCGAGTCTCTGGCCAATGGCGTGTTCCTCTGCACCCAGTACATACGCCATCACTCAACGCCGCTCTACACCCCCGAACCGGATGTGGTCCATGAGATAGTTGGTCACGGTGTGACCCTCGCGAGCGAGCAACTTGCCGAAATCAATCGCTTGTTTGGCAAAGCGGTCAAACGGACCAGTTCAGCTGAAGCGCTGGATCGCTTGTCACGCGTCTATTGGTTCACCATTGAATTTGGAGTGCTGCGCGAAGGGGGAAAGTTGAAAGCCTATGGCACCGGCCTCTTGTCGTCGGCGGGAGAATTGGAGGCAATGCACAAAGCAGAACTTCGGGAACTGGACTTGGAAGCCGTGTCGGGTCACGAGTATGACCCGACCCACTACCAGCCTGTGCTCTTCTGCGCGAATTCGTTTGAGGGTATGTTTCAGACGCTGCGGGATTTTCTTGTGCGCTGGTAAGTGCTACTGGCCCCGCGACTCCCCGGAGCTACTGCGCCGGCGCCCGACGAGTGACCGTGTACAAGTTGACCGCGAGCCGGGCGGTAGCCCGACTGTAAAGGAGGGCTCCTCAAGATACCCCAGACTCTGCAGACAGCTCGAACAACCCATGAGTCAATTCTCATTCACACCGCGGCTTCAGCCCGGTGGAAATGGCCGCCTGCATTCCCTGAGCCGTTTCAACGGTTTCCAAAAGCCTCTCAAACCTTTGCCGCAAGTGAAAACCGTTGAAACGGTTCTCAAATTCTTACTCACTCAACTTGGTCACCGGGCTGCAGCCCCGGTGTGAATGAAAGTGCTAACATCCAGTACCCAAATGTCTCGCTCGCTGGATTCCATGACATGTGCTCCAGCATAGTGGCCGTTACCGGCATTCACACGGAGAAACTCTTATGCCTAAAATCAAAGCCAATAACATTACCCTCAACTATGACCAACAAGGAACTGGCGAACCGCTGATCCTCATTCCCTATTTAGCCGCCGATTACGCTTGTTATGCCTTCCAGGTGGCCGAGTACGCCAAGCATTTTACCTGCATCTCCGTGGACCTCCGCGGGACGGGTGAAAGCGATAATCCCGAAGGCATCTATTCCACCGAGCTTTACGCAGACGATGTCGCTGGGTTCATGCAAGCCATGGGAAGTCCCGGGGCGCATGTCTCAGGCTTGTCCTTGGGGGCAGCTACTGGCATGTGGCTGGCAGCCAAGTATCCTGACAAGGTCAAGTCATTGTCGCTGCACAGTGGGTGGACGAAAACAGACCCCTTCATCAAGACCGTGGTCGGAGGGTGGCAGGTGACAGCTAAAGCGTTGGGAAGTGTGCCCGAGATGGTCGTCCTCGCGATCTTCCCGTGGTGCTTTACACCTGAGCTCTATGCCACCAAGCCAGAGTACATTCAGTCGTTGGCCGATTTTGTTCGGAGCCGGCCCGCGCAGTCTTTGGCGGCCTTTCTCCACCAGTCGAATGCCGTGATCGCCCATGATGTCGAGTCGCAATTGGGTCGGATCACCGCGCCGACACAGATAACGTTTGGGCGCCAGGATCTGGTGACCTCCACGCGGTTTGCGGATCGAATGAAAAGCAACATTAGCGGTTCCGAGCTGGTGATCTTTGAAGGGTGCGCGCACGCGCCGATCTACGAGAAGGTGGAGGAGTTCAACCAGAAGACCTTAGCGTTCCTGCAGCAGCACGCCGGATAGATGGATGCACGAGGGATGGATGGATGGGAGAGATGAACTGCTGGGAACTTTCCAAGCTTTCGGATGAGGTGATCAGAAAACTCCAGACGGGGTGAGGTCGAGTCGGGAATGTTGAGTCGGTAACCTTCTGATTCGGTTTCGCCGCCTTCACTGCTGCACAATCGATACGAAACAACTACCTTTCATGCGCACACTGTATTTGTTCTCCACGCTTATCTTTGTCGCTGCCAGCGCATGCTTCGGATGCCATAAACAGACAGCTTTGTCGGAAGCCGACGGCGCCGTTGGATGGCGGCTCGTTTGGTCAGACGAGTTCGATTACAGTGGGCTGCCTGATTCGGCGAAGTGGGGATACGATGTTGGTGGCCATGGCTGGGGCAATAACGAATTGCAATACTATACAAAGCGGCGCAAAGAGAATGCGCGGGTCGAAAACGGACATTTGACTATCGAAGCGCGGCGGGACGGTTCGGGGAGTAACGAGTACACCTCCGCGCGCTTGGTCTCCAAAGGTAAAGGCGATTGGACGTATGGGCGTTTTGAAGTGAGCGCGAAGCTCCCCTCTGGACGTGGTACCTGGCCTGCGATATGGATGCTACCCAGCCTGAAGAGCTACGGAGATACCGGTTGGCCCGATAACGGCGAAATCGACATTATGGAGCACGTTGGATTCGATCCGAATTTTGTACATGGCTCGGCTCATACAAGAGCCTACTATCATTCTATTGGGACGCAGAAGACTGCTCAGATTGAAGTGCCGGACGCTCCCACAGCATTCAATCTATATTCGATAGAGTGGACACCCAAAGAGTTACGCTGGTACGTCAATCGCAAGCATTACTTCACATTCTCAAATGAGCGACCTACCCAACCGACTGCCGACTATAAGCAGTGGCCATTCGACAAGCCATTTCACCTGATTCTCAATCTTGCTGTTGGCGGCGCATGGGGTGGCGCCCACGGAATCGACCAGTCGATCTGGCCTCAGCGAATGGAAATCGATTACATACGAATCTACCAACTAACACAGTAAACATGGGCAAGCCCCAGGAAAAGATCGTTTGATGACGTCGGAGCCCGTTATCACGGGCTCGATTGTTTCTGTTTACGTCTCCTGGGGCTTTGCACCCCAGGCTTTAAGCTTTCGCCTGCGATCACAGGCTGGTGAATGCAGAGAAGTTTAGTTGGACGCCGCTGCGGCAAGGATGTAGCGGAGAACGATCGGGTGGTGGCTCGCGCGCTTCAAACCAGTTGACTACACACTGACGCGGCTCACATTCGCGGCGCTCTCTGAAGGGCCTGATCAATCGTCTGCTTTAACTTGGCTCCACTGCGTCCAGGCGAGTAGCCGGTCCAATGGTTGACGATACCTCCGTTAACGTCGATCACCAACGTCTGCGGGATCGCGTTCTTGCCGTTCATCAACGTGCGCGCAGTCTCACGGTCGGCCCAGCCCAGGCGGAAGCCGAAACTGATATCGCGCAAGAATTTATTCACACGGTCAGAGGAAACACGCGGGTCTTCCGTCGTCAATCCTATGAACTCCACGTCGCGTCCTGCATAAGCCTTACGTACTTTCTCATACTCTGGAACTTCGCTACGGCAAGGACCGCACCAGGAGGCCCAGAGGTTTATTACTACGACTTTGCCGTGGAAGTCCGCGAAGCGGAAGCTGCCGCTGTCGATCGTCTTGATTTGGCGCTCGCGGAGACTCTCCGGAAGGAAAAGCAACTCCGAGGGCGCGATGGCTGGTCGAAGTTCGGGTTCCGGGTTGACTGGTGGTTGAATGGGCGCCGTTTGCGCGGGCCTCGGAGTGGTGACCCTTCTTCCAGACTGAGAAGCAGCGTTGAGCGCAGAAGCGGCAGAGAGTAGGAGTAGCAGGAATAGTTTACCCATAGCAAATCAGCCTAGATCTTGATCGCGATCGGCGCGTGGCACATTCAAACCTTCATCAGAACCCAGCAGCTCAAAAAGCAGTGGAAACGAAGAGTTCCCTTAACTGAAATCGAAGCGGCTTTGCCCGAGACACCGCCGGCATTCGAAGCCGCCTCCACCGGAAAGTTGTTGGATCAGGCAGACTTTGCGGATGCGATTCCAGTGAGTGTGACGGAAAATACCACCAGGCATCTGGCTGAAAACCCCCAGCGAAAATTGTCCTAAGCCGAGCACGCTTCAATGCGAATAAGCTAAGGTTTCGTGATCGTGAGGCCGGTCACGATGGCCTCTGTGTTATGTGCGAAGCGGATGCCGTACACGCCGTCAGTTGACTTGAGTTTACCTGAAGTTACCAGCGCAGACTTGTCATAGCTCGCGACGACTTTGTTGTTGATCGCGCACTCGACCTTTTCACCCCTCACTGAAATCGCAATCTCCTGGGTTACCGGTTCTCCCACGCCGGCCGCCTTGTTCACAGCAGGATCCGCACTGCCACGCGGCCCATTCATTTGAAATGGAGCTGGCCCGAAACCGCGAACGATGAAGTTGCCGGTACCATAAGCCGCGCAGTACAAGTAACTCTGCTGGTCCGTTCCCAGATCATTACCCGCAATTACCAGCCCGTAAGGGTGTGGGTGGCTATTGCGGTTCATGTACTTCGGTTCCTTGAACGTCGCTTTTACTGTGTAGTCTCCGGCCGCTTTGTTAGCGGGATTCCAGTATGTCAATGCGGGACCGGTGGTGACGTGCAAAGCATCGCCGTCTTTGGTCAACTTAGCGCTGTTGAGGGTCATCCCGGCTGCCTCCTCTTTGGCGTCGATCTTTCCGGTCCAGCCGGGAACCGACACTCCGCCACCGGGAACTCCGCGGGAAGTCTCCATCTGACCACCCGTCTGACCACCTTGCGGGAAGTTCGCTGTTGGGACCAATATGACTGCAAGAAGCGCAAGCGCGAAAACGTAAGTGCGTCGCATGTTTTACGGATCCTCCTGATTGAATTGCTGACGGGGGGATGATAACTCTGATGGTCGATATTGCGCCATCAAACAAGTGCGTTGGCGGTACTGGTGGTACACCAAGCTTCACTCTCTGCGCTCGCGCTTGTAAAAAAAGAAACGGCATGAATGCTCAAGTGCTAAGACCTATCCGAATGTATTTATAATATTGGTGAAAATGATTGGAAAGGGCGGCCAGAGGTTGCTGAATGAACGCTCATTCAGTATTATGTCCGACAAAACCTGCGTTAGAGCCGCTTGTCAGGACCGCGAGCGGTAACGACCGGGTTCGTCCTACGCACTCCCGAGGAAAGAGGTAGACGGTCGAATATGCGAATTGAGAAGGCAGCAGTTCTCGGTGCGGGAACCATGGGAGCGCAGATTGCCGCGCACCTGGCAAACGCCGGCGTACCCACGTTGCTCCTGGATATTGTTCCGCGCGAACTGTCACCCGAAGAACAGAAAAAGGGACTGACCCTCGAATCAAAAGAAGTGCGCGACCGCATTGCCCGGGCCGGCTTGGAAGCCGCTAAAATGGCCAAGCCCGCTGCCTTCTTTACGCCGGACAAGGCCGCGCTGGTGACAGTCGGGAATTTCGACGACGACCTGCCCAAACTAAAAGACCGCGATCTGATTATCGAAGCAGTCGTCGAAAACCTGGACATTAAGCGCCAACTGTACGAGCGCGTGGAACAGCACAGACGGCCGGGTTCAATCGTTGCTTCAAATACCAGCGGTATTCCCATCCGCCTCCTTGCCGAAGGTCGCACGGACGATTTCCGCGCCCATTTTCTCGGCGTCCACTTTTTCAACCCACCACGTTACCTGCATCTGGTCGAACTGATTCGGACCGAATGGACCAAACCGGAAATTTCGTGCTTCCTGTTTGGCTTTCTCGATCAACGTCTGGGCAAAGGCGTGGTGCCGGCGAAGGACCGTCCTAATTTCATCGCCAATCGCATCGGCACCTTCGGGGCACTGCTAACTATCAAGACGATGATCGAGGATGGCTACTCGATCGAGGAAGTCGACAAGTTGACCGGACCCGCCGTGGGGCGACCCAAGACGGCCACTTTCCGGACTTTTGATCTCGTCGGCCTCGACGTCTTTTCCCACGTCATCAAGAACCTTTACGAAGCGCTGCCTGATGATGACCAGCGCGAGATGTTTGTGGCGCCGGAGTTTCTGACCAACATGGTGGCGCGCGGGATTCTCGGCAATAAGACCAGAGGCGGCTTTTACAAGAAACAGAAAGGCGAAGGCGACAAACAGGAAATATGGACGTTGGAAACCGCTTCGCTCGAGTACCGGCCGTCGCAGAAGGTGAAACTCCCGGCGCTGGAGATGGCGAAGAACATCGAGGAGACGCGGGAACGGATCAAGACGCTGGTTTGGAATAAGGATCGCGCCGGCGCGTTTCTCTGGAAAACCCTGTCCGGCACGCTGCGCTATGCAGGCGCACGAGTTCCGGAAATCGCCGACACGGTTGTTGAAGTTGATCGTGCAATGCGCTGGGGCTTCAACTGGGAGTTGGGGCCGTTTGAAGTTTGGGACGCTATCGGCGTTGAGAAGTCGGTGGCGCGGATGAAGGAAGAGGGCCAGACCGTACCGCTGAACGTTGCGGGCATGCTCGCCGCCGGCGCACGATCGTTTTACAAGAAAGAGAACGGCCAGCAGTTCTATTTCGACTTTGCCTCAGGGCAGTACGTGCCCCTCGCTGATCCGCCGGGCGTGATCATCTTGAAGTCTCTCAAGGAACGCAGCGGGGTCATCAAAAAGAATTCGGGCGCTTCATTGATTGATCTCGGCGACGGCGTAGCCTGTCTCGAGTTTCATTCGAAGATGAATGCCATAGGCGGCGACACGCTGCAGATGGTCAAACAGTCCCTCGCGGAAGTGGAAAAGAATTTCGTCGGGCTGGTGGTGGGCAATCAGGGCGCAAACTTCTGCGTGGGCGCAAACCTGATGCTGATGTTGATGGAGGCGCAGGAGGAGAACTGGGAAGAGCTGGACATGATGGCGCGCGTCTTCCAGGGCTCCACCATGAGTTTGCGCTATTCGCCGAAGCCCGTGGTAGTGGCGCCCTTCAACATGGTCTTTGGCGGTGGCTGCGAGATGGTGCTGCACGCAGACCGGGTGCGGGCGGCGGCGGAAACTTATATTGGACTGGTGGAAGTTGGGGTGGGGATCATTCCTGCCGGCGGCGGCACCAAAGAAATGCTGGTCAGGGTCCTCGACTCTATTCCGAAGAGTGTGGACGATGCCGATCCATTCCCGTTTGTGAAGCGGGCGTTTGAGACGATCGCGCTCGCTAAGGTAGCCACATCCGCGGAAGAAGCTCGTACGTATGGCTTCCTCGGAGCTGACGATGCGATTTCCATGAATGGTGATCGCCTGATTGCCGATGCGAAGCAGGAAGTGCTGGCGCTGGCGGCCACCGGGTACGTGCAGCCGCAGCAGCGAACAGACATACTCGCCTTAGGAATGCCCGCGTTGGCCACGCTGAAACTGGGTATTCACCAGATGAAGCGCGGCGGCTATATTTCGGATCACGATGCCTTGATCGGCGAGAAACTCGCGCGCATTCTTACAGGTGGAGATTTGAACCATCCCACTCGAGTCTCCGAGCAATACCTTCTCGATCTTGAGCGAGAAGCTTTTCTCTCACTCGTGGGAGAACGTAAGACTCAGGAGCGGATTGGGCATATGTTGAAGACAAGCAAGCCGCTCAGAAACTAGTTGGAGTTTGCAGGGCAGTCAGCGCGATCGATAGCGATTGTGATAATGCCTGAAAGGCATAAAGTTAATAGCCGGGGGCCGCGCCCTCGGTAAGCGAAGGTTTCAGTCTCGACCCTGAAAGGGTCGCAGTCTCGGGGGACGACATCACACGAGTTAAATCTTTGTCTGGCACGGTGCGACCCTTTCAGGGTCGGAGAGCTTCACAGCCTTCCGGGGGCGTTGCCCCCGGCTATTGACTTCGTCCCTTTCAGGGACAAGGCGAAACCGGTTCGAAGGTTATTACGATCGATACCTGAGAGGCCCGTTACAACTGAACCAGAACCGACATTGGACTAAAAGCTATGAGAGACGCAGTAATCGTATCAGCAGTTCGCACGGCGGTTGGTAAAGCACCCAAGGGCACGTTGAGAGACACGCGCCCGGATGAAATGGGCGCCGCTGTAATTAAGGAAGCGATGGCCCGCGTTCCTGGCCTGGACATGGCCGAGATTGAAGACGTGATCATGGGTTGCGCCATGCCCGAAGCGGAGCAGGGGATGAATGTAGCTCGCGCGGCGGCAATTCGCGCCGGTCTTCCGGTGGGAACCAGCGCCATGACGATTAACCGCTTCTGCTCTTCCGGGCTGCAGTCGATCGCTATTGCCGCCGATAAGATCCGCACCGGTGGCGCCGAAGTGGCCGTCGCCGGCGGCCTCGAAACCATGTCTATGATCCCGATGGGCGGCCACATCATTCGTCCCAATCCTTACCTCGTCGAACACTATCCGGATTTCTATCTGAACATGGGTCTGGCAACCGAAAACGTGGCGCGCAAGTACAACGTCACTCGCGAGGAACAGGACGCATTTGCTTTGCGTTCGCATCAGCGCGCTGCCGCCGCGCTCGAGGCCGACAAGTTTAAGGACGAAACTGTGCCCATGACTGTTACCTTCGAAGAACTTGATGAGAAGGGACGAAAGCAACGACGCGAAGTTGTCTTCGATAAAGACGAAGGAGTCAGGCGCGACAGCAGCTTAGAAGCTCTGGGCAAGTTGAAGCCGGCATTCCTTGTCAAAGGAACCATCACCGCGGGCAATGCTTCTCAAATGTCTGATGGCGCCGCGGCGGCCGTGGTCATGTCTGATGAACGGGCCCAGAGTTTGGGTTTGAAGCCGATGGCCCGCTTTGTTGCCTATGCAACTGCCGGATGTCCGCCTGAGGAGATGGGCATCGGACCGGTATTCGCCATCCCGAAAGCACTAAGACTCGCCGGGCTGACACTGGATCAGATTGACGTGATCGAGTTGAATGAAGCTTTTGCCGCACAGTCTCTTGCTGTAATCAAAACCCTCGGTCTCGACATTGATAAGGTAAACGTTAATGGGGGCGCTATTGCCCTGGGCCATCCGCTCGGGTGCACTGGAGCAAAGCTGACTGCGTCGATTCTCCGCGAGCTGGAGCGCCGCAACGGGCGTTATGGAATGGTCACGATGTGCGTTGGCGGCGGCATGGGCGCGGCGGGAATTTTTGAAAGACTAGTCTGAACATGCCTGGCATGAAGTTAATAGCCGGGGGCAACGCCCCCGGTAAGCGCAGGTTCCAGTCCCGACCCTGAAGGGGTCGCAGTCTCGGCGAACTACGTCGCGCACACTTGAGTCCTTGCTTGGTGCGGTGCGACCCTTTCAGGGTCGGGAACGTTTTACAGTCTTCCGGGGGCGTTGCCCCCGGCTATTGACTCCGTCCCTTTCAGGGACAGGGCAAACTGAGTCATCTGTGAAAGTGACGTTACGCCAGACCATGACCGCCTCAGAAGTTTTTGAATCCATAACCGGCAGCGGTAGTAGTGACTTTGCTACTCTCGTGAGCATTTTGAATCGCCGAGGTGCGTGGTGCCTGATCGGCGGGCTCGCGGTCAACTGTTACGTTGAGCCTGTTTACACGCTCGACGCTGACGTTGTTGTAATCGCTTCAGAATTGCCCGTGATCAAAGATGAATTGATCAAAGCGGGATTCTCGGTCGAAGAGTTTCCCCATTCTCTGAATGCAAGGATGGCGAAAAGCGATCTACGTATTCAGTTTAGTCTCGATGTTCGTTACCAGGATTTCGTCAACGATACGGCAATTCGGGAAGTTCTCGGCCAGCATGTCCCAGTGGCTTCACTGGCAAATGTGGTTCGTGGAAAGGTTTGGGCCTGGAGCGATGAAGGACGCAGGTTTAGCAAGCGCAAGAAAGATGAACTCGACTTGATACGAATTTTGGAAACCTACCCTGAATTATCAGATTTCATGCCTGATGAGATCAGAAGGCAGTTGGAATAGAATTGATTTAGGTCCCACGTGAAAGGATAAGTGAATATGTCAGCCGTAGTCGAAGAGAAAAAGCTAGTCAAGGGTGGCGCTTTCTTGATCGAGGAGCTTACCCCGCAGGAAGTCTTCACTCCTGAAGATTTCAACGAAGAGCACCGAATGATTGCCGAGACCACGCGGCAGTTCATGGACAACGAAGTCATTCCCCGCATCGATGATCTCGAGAAACACGATTGGACACTGGCGCGCGAGCTCATTAAGAAAGCGGCTGACCTCGGCCTGATTGGCGCCAACATTCCCGAAGAGTACGGAGGGCTCGGTCTTGATCAGACCAGCGGCGCACTCATCGGGGAAAACATCGGCCGCTCGGCTTCGTTTGCCACCACGCTGGGCGCCGAAAGCGGCATTGGCCTGCTGCCGCTCGTCTACTTCGGCACCGACGCGGCGAAAGAGAAGTATCTGGCGAAGATAGCCGCCGGCGAATTAATCACAGCCTACGCTCTCACCGAGGCGGGTTCGGGTTCGGACGCCATGGCCGCAAAAGCGACGGCGCGCCTGAGTGAGGACGGCACACACTACGTCATTAATGGCGAGAAGATGTGGATTACCAACGGTGGCTTTGCCGATATCTTCGTCGTTTTCGCCAAAGTTGACGGCGACAAGTTCAGTGCATTTATGGTGGAGAGACAGCCCGGTCTCACGTCGGGTGCGGAAGAGCACAAGATGGGAATCAAAGGCTCGAGCACAACCGCCCTGGTCCTTTCCGATGTTAAGACACCGGTGGAAAACCTTCTGGGCGAAGTCGGCAAGGGTCACAAGATCGCATTCAACGTTTTGAACATCGGCCGCTTCAAACTCGGCGCCATGTGTCTTGGCGGCATGAAGCTCATGGTGCAGGAGTCGATCCGCTATGCTAACGAGCGGCGCCAGTTTGGCAAATCCATTTCCTCGTTCGGCGCCATCAAGACGAAACTTGCCGAGCAGTGCATCCGCACCTGGGTTGGCGAAGCGATGATCTACCGCACGCTCGGGATGATCGAGACCGGTATTGGCGCGGTGGACACCAAGGACATGGACGCACGGCTGCGGGCGATTGAGGAGTACGCGGCGGAGTGTTCGATCATCAAGGTTGCGCTTTCTGAATACTGCGACTTTGTAGCCGACGAGATGGTCCAGATCTATGGTGGCTACGGCTACTCAGCTGACTATCCGGCTGAGCGCGCGTACCGCGATTCGCGCATCAATCGCATCTTCGAAGGTACGAATGAGATCAACCGCCTGTTGATTCCAGGTCGTCTGATGAAGAGTGCGCTGAGCGGCAACCTGCCCTTGCTGCCGGCAGCGCAGGCGCTGATGGACGAAATACTTTCTCCTCAGATGGCCGGCTTCGACGATGACGAGCAGGTATTGGCAACTGAGCAGAAGCTGACTCAGAACGCCAAAAAGGTGGCGCTGATGACGCTCGGCACCGCAGCGCAAAAGTACATGACGAAGTTGGCGGACCAGCAGGAAATTCTGATGGGCATTGCAGACATCATTCTCGACACCTACGCGATGGAGTCGGCCATTCTCCGGGCGCAAAAGCTTGCTGCATCCGAGGGTGAAGAAGCTGCGGCCAGATACATCGACATCACGCGTGTTTTTTGCAACGACGCTGTCGAACGCATCGAAGCGCGGGCGAAGAACACCCTGGCGGCGATGTCCGAAGGCGACGAGCTGCGCACGCTGCTTGCTGCTTTGCGGCGCTTCACCAAGCTGACGCCGATGAATACAGTGACCGCGCGCCAGCGCATCGCGGACGTCGTGATTGAGGCGAACAAGTACGTGTACTAGGATTTGAGATCTCAGATTTCAGATCTGAGATCTCAGATTTTCCGGATTTCACACGATTTCATGTCTCTAGATTTGAGACTCAGATTGTCTCTGATCTCATAATTCGGCGTTATCCATTCCTCACATGGAGATCCTCACATGAAATACCAACGATTCGAAGATTTGCCGGTGTGGAAAGACGCTATCGAGTTGGCTGTTAGAGTTTTTGCTCTAACTGCACGGCCCAATTTCAAAGGCTATGGTGGCTTGAAGGATCAAATTGAACGGGCTGTCGTTTCGATTTCAAATAACATTGCTGAAGGGTTCGAACGCGGCACAACTCCCGAATTGCTGACCTTTCTGTACATCTCGCGGGGCTCCTCAGGGGAAACTCGTTCACTACTATGTCTGATCGATCGCTTACCTGGCTTTGAGGATCTCAGATCTGAGATCTCAGATCTGAGATCCCGAGCCGAAAGCATTTCGCGGCAACTCCGCGCCTGGGCCGACTCGGCGCAAAACTCCGAGATAAGAGGCCAGCGGTATTTGACGGACAAAGGGCGCCGTGCCACAAACGAGGCGCGCGAGCGAGAAGAGTTTCTGAAAGAATTGGAGGAGATCAAGGCTCGTCACGGTTAGGAAGCGACTTCGTGACTCTCTGTTTGGGACTCTCTGTTAGATCCTCTAACTCGAGCTGAGACGCCATAACCTCGATGGAGTGGCATTGGGTGCGGAGGAATTGGTTCGGCTACGTCGCTTAGTCGACCTACACCGCAAACAAAGGAGCGGTGGTTTCCCGACACAATCGGCAATTGGCAATTGCCAATCGGCAATCTCGTTCATGCGCATCATCCCCATCTCGCTTCCCACGCCCTTCTACATCGGTCCGGTGAACGTGTATCTGATCGCCGAAGACCCCCTGACCCTGATCGATACCGGCCCGAAAACAAAGGAAGCCATTGAGGCCCTGCGTGAAGGACTCAGACGTGTGCGTGTTCGCGTCTCCGACATTCGCCGCATTGTCCTGACGCATGCGCACGAAGACCACTGTGGTCTGGCGCGCTCGCTGCGCGATGAAGCGAAGGATGCGGAAGTGCTGATACACAACTGGGAGACCGGGCATCGCATCGGCCGCCTTGAAGACGCAACGCACCGAGACCTACTCGCACGTGCCGGCGTGCCCGATAGCGAGATTGAGGCGATGCGCAGGATGTACGAGGGAGTGCGCCGCTATGCCGACTCCTTTGAAGATCACGAGTACGGCGAGTTGCGCGACGAAGCGGAACTAGAGTTTACCAATGGCGCATTGCGAATAATTCACACGCCGGGCCACACTCCGGGTTCTTGTTCGTTTGTGCGCGAAGCGGATCGTACAGTGATTGCCGGCGACTGCGTGCTGAAGCGCATCACCCCCAACCCCATTCTCTCCCCAGATCCCATCGATCCGTCAAAACGTTTTCCCTCGCTCGCCGAATACCTCGTAAGCCTGGCGCGCTTGCGCACCTTCGCTCCGACTCTCGTACATGGCGGCCATGGTGCGCCGGTGAATGACTACGAAGAGCTCTTCAATCGTTACCTCCGGGCAATTCGCGAGCGGCAGGCGGAAGTGATTCGTCTGGTCACCAAAGCCGGAGCCTCCGCCTGGGACGTGTCGCGTGCTATGTTTCCGGAAACCGACGACGTACATCGTTTTCTGGCTGTCTCGGAAGCAGTGGCACATCTCGATCTAGCTCATTCGGAAGGCAAGCTGGCGGTCGAGATGAGCGGCGGGAGAGAGGTTTACCGGCCGCTCGCGGCGAACTAGGAGGCGGCGACCACAATTTCAACCTGCCGAGTAGGAGAATACCTTGAAGATACTCTTTGCCTGGGGCGTCGCTATGCTTCTCTCAATCTCGCTGCTTGTCTTTCCTCGTTTGACCAACGCGCAGGTCCGGGAGATCTCGGTGCTACCTCAACCCGCTATCGTTACCACGGCAGATGGTTCTTTCATCCTCCGGCCCGACACTCTGATCGTCTCGGATAAGTCCCGTCACAAGACCGGCACCTTGCTCGCGCAATGGCTACGCAACTCGACTGGTTACTCACTCAAGGTTAAGCCCAGCGAAGATGCTGATAACACTATCAGCCTCAAGCTCGACCCTGCTCTGACTCGCTTGGGCGATGAGGGATATTTGCTGGACGTCACCCCGCAACGTGTGATCGTCCGCGCACCGAGGGAAGCCGGGATCTTCTACGGAGTACAAACCCTGAGACAGCTTTTCCCGCCGGCGATCTTCTCGTCGAGCGCGCAAAAAGGCGTCGAATGGACCGTACCCGCGGTGCATATAGAGGATCAGCCGCGCTTTCGTTGGCGCGGGGCGATGCTCGACGTTTGCCGCCACTTCATGCCAAAAGAGTTCGTGCTGAGTTTTATTGACCTGCTGGCGCTGCACAAACTGAACACATTCCACTGGCACCTCACCGACGACCAGGGCTGGCGCATCGAAATCAAAAAATATCCGCGGCTAACCGAGGTCGGGGCGTGGCGTAAACAGACGCGGCTCGGCCACGAGAGAAATCCCCGCGGCTTTGATAAGAAGCCGCACGGCGGTTTCTATACGCAGCAGGAGATCCGCGAAGTTGTGGAGTATGCGCGGCAACGACATGTCACGGTAGTACCGGAGATCGAGATGCCCGGTCACGCGCAGGCGGCGATTGCCGCTTACCCATGGCTGGGAGTCACTGCCGAGCCCCTCGAAGTCTGGAGCCGTTGGGGTATCAACGCGAACATCTTCAATCCAAGTGAGAAGACCATTGCCTTCATGCAGGATGTGTTGGCCGAAGTGATCGATCTATTCCCCGGTACGTTTATCCACGTCGGCGGCGACGAAGCTATCAAGGACCAGTGGAAGGCCAGCCAGCAGGTTCAGGAGCGACTGAAAGAACTGGACCTGAAAGATGAACATGAACTACAGAGCTACTTCATTCGTCGCATGGATACTTTCCTGACGGCAAAGGGCCGGCGACTGATCGGCTGGGACGAGATTCTGGAAGGCGGACTCGCTCCCGGCGCAACCGTCATGTCCTGGCGTGGTGTGAAGGGCGGCATTACAGCAGCAAAGTCCGGGCACGACGTAGTCATGGCTCCCACAACTCACACCTACCTCGACTACTACCAATCGCAGGATCCGGGCGAGCTGCCGGCCATCGGAGGCTTCCTGCCACTGGAGACGGTTTATCAGTTCGAGCCGGTCCCCGAAGAGCTAACCGCCGAAGAGGCCAGGCGCGTACTCGGCGCGCAGGCCCAGTTGTGGACTGAGTATCTGCCAACGCCGGGCCACGTTGAGTACATGGCCTTTCCTCGATTGACCGCCTTGTCGGAAGTGACCTGGTCGCCAAAAGAGCGGAAGAACTACGCCGACTTTCTCGCGCGTTTGAACATTCACGAAGAGCGCCTGCGCCATCTTAGCGTCAACTTCAAATCCACTATGTAATGCGGTCTTTGTTCCCCTTTGCGTCGCGCACAGCGATTTGCTGATAGCCGAAATCCAGATCCTTCACTCGCAAACTCAGACATTCCCGGAGGCGAAGCCCGGCACCGTAAAGCAGACTCGCTGGGAGCCAGTTGTGTTGCTCCAATTGTGAGAGCAGACGCTTGACTTCTGCCCTCGTGAGCACCAGGGGAATGCGCGCCGGCCGCTTGGCCCGTTCAACGTTCTTCAGCCAGGGTAAGTCCTGTTTGAGCACATTTTTATAGAGAAACAGAAGAGCAGCGAGCGCCTGATTCTGAGTCGAGGCCGCAACCTCTCGCCTGACTGCGAGATGGGTCAGGAATTTACTAACTTCCGCCGCCCCCATCTCGGCTGGGTGCCGCTTGCCGTGAAACAGGATGTATTTTCTAATCCAGTTGAGGTAGGCCTCTTCGGTGCGATAGCTATAGTGGCGTGTACGGATGAGGTTACGCACCTCT
>CAZVHN010000478.1:0-5090 GCA_964626895.1 uncultured Chloracidobacterium sp.
GCCACCCGCTGCCGGCTCCAGGACCACCCGAGCCCTGTTTCGATCAGGTCGCGCGACATTTCGGCGACGGCCAGGGCGTCTGCCGGGACGGCAGGCACGAGGTCAATGCTGCGGGATGTTCTGTCGGTCATCTGAGCATCGTTTCTGGTATTTCGGAATTTTCATTGCCAGGCTCCAAACGTCCGGCTTGCGCAGATTATGACCCGACTCTGCGAAAGCAGCCAACGTTGCTCAACATCTGCATGAGCGCCTCATAAGTGACTTCCGTACTTCGTTTCTTGATGTAAAGTGGCATCGGCTGACCCCTAGCATCGGATGCCTTATTTTCCGGACCGAGAATTGCCTACAGGGGAAGCCGGGTACCGTTCATGGCAAGACAAGGAGAGAGATGATGTCACACCGACAATTCAATTTAAACTTGGTTGTTTTGCTGGCAGGAGCAGCGCTAGTGTTGGTACCGTTTCCGGTCCATAGCCAAGCACGCGACCTTGACGATGACTACTTCACTGACGAACGACTTCGTTACGATCTCGATCAGGAGTTTTCTGACCTGAATCAATATAACGACTCGATTGTCCCCCTCCAAACTTTGTTCAACCGTATGTGGACTGACCTCACTGACAACGTGCACTACGGCCACACAGACGAACTCACCTTCGAAGAACTCGATGCGGAAATGCGAGAAGCTGGTACGACGCTGCAAGCCGTACTTTCGCAAGCCCTAGCCGAGGCGGATATGGATGCCTCTCTGCAGCAACAGCGCGCATGGACCACTGACCGGTTCGAGTCTTCAGAAGATTCGCCATTTTTGAGGGTTCTCGACCCGGCCGTCGGCCCCATTGCTCAGCGCCGTCCCAAAGACGGTAACGTACATGTTGGTAGCGCACGCCAACGTTTTGAGAATAAATTCATAGAATTTAGTAATTCCTATTAAGAGTAACTCGAAGTTATTGAATGAACTCAATTCGTCGGTTGCGGCGGTTCACCTGCCCTGGGTGCATAAGAGCACCTGTCGGGAGCTTTCCTCGGCGACTGCGAATTGAGGGCTACGATGGCCGCGCTACACATACAAGCGAACGGTGATTCCGCAGCAACGTCCCACGTCGGACCGGGCGAGTTTCCTTTCCCGTTGACTGGAGGGCCGGAGGAGTCGCCGTATCTCACCTGGCTGCGCAATCACTCGAACTATATGGCGGCCCGGGGCTTCCTCGACTATCTGCGGTCGGTCGCCGTGTTGGTGCGCGGGATTATCGTCAACTTTCTGACTCTCCTGCCCTACCTCCTGATCGTCGCGATCGTCCTCGCCTACGCCCATCATTCGATGCTGGCACACCCCTTCGTTCTTACCTTTGGGGTTCTCGCGATCGCCGTGGCCTTGATTCTGCTCTTTTTTCTCCTGATACCGCTTATCAGGATTGCCCGTTACAGGAGAAGTCTGGAGACCGGCAGTGAAAGCACGGTCAAACAGCGCGACATCTCCGAACGCTTGTTTGGCGGCCTCTTGCTTGCGATTCTCGCCGCCGCCGCTCTCGAGTCGCTGCCATGGACGCTGGAGTTCTTCCACGATCTGATTCAGCAAGGCAAGCTCGACTGGCAGGGAGCACTGGCGACGGTGGCAGCGGTATTGGCCTTGTTGAGCGGTTCAGACAAGCTGTTGTCGGTCCTCAGTGGCGTGAAGAAGAAGTTGGCGATGGCGCTGATCGGCATCCTGGGTGTAATCGTGCCCCTGGGGGTGATCCTGTATGCAACGGATTTCCTGGTATACGGACTCCCCCCCTCGCCACTGGTGACGTACAGCCCCTTGGCCGTGCCGGTCGTTGCCGTCATTGGGATCGCGATCGCCATCGCTCTGGGCCTCTCGCGGCACGCGTTCACTTGGAAAGAATTCTTCACGGTCGTAGGCCTGCTTGTCGTGGCATCAGCGCTGGTCGTCACGGTGATCTATGTGAGCCGCGAGGAGAGAACGGAGACGGCTAAGAGTCTTAGAAAACTTGAAGAGACACTTCGGCCGCTGTCGTGGTTCGCTTCTCTGTTTGAGAAGATAGCAAATAAGCAGGAGATGGCTGCGGACGTCGCCGCAGAGGTTGATGCATTTGTTAATGCGCACCGCGAGTACACAAGCGAACTCCGCGCGCTCGAAGAATTCAGCCAGAAACGTATGGGTGAACTCCTCACGAAAAAAAGCGCCACCGTGTCGTGCCGTCTTGCCGATGACTCTGCGGCGGCGGGTTCGTTCGCCCTCGCGCAGCCTGGACAGTGGTTCAAACAGTTGTGGGACTGCTGGCCATATGACGAATATGGGGCGGAATGGGATAGGCGATACTTCTCGCGCCTGCTGCCATTCGTCTTATGGGGAAGCAAATTGTCCGAACAAACTGACGAGAGTCTGGCACCGCTTCGCCGCGAACTCGCCAGACTCGCTCATGACCAACTGCTGCAACAAATCAGCAAGACAGACGGCGATGAGCGAGTCGCCGAATCGCTGCGCGGCGCACTCGTCGAACACCATCTTGCACTAGTTTCTTCTCAGCCCTGGAGAGTGAGCCAGAACGATCCTGGCGACAAAGACGACCTTGTGCGCGAGGTACGCAAACGGTTCAAGACGTTCGTCAAAGACGGCGATCCAGCCCCTGCTATCCCCCAGGCCAGGAACGACCTGCAAAAGTGGGCCGTTACGGACATCGCCATCCTGATCAGCGAAGGACAACTCTTTCAGGCGGTTCGGAAAAAGTTCAAAGACGTGCCTGGGAAGGCGGACGCAGCCAGGCTGGCGGGCAAGCAAGAGCTGGCCAAACTGCTCACCACCCAGGAAATGCTCGACCTCGTGTTGCCGATGCCGGCCGATGCACGCTCAAGAAAAGAGTTCTTCACCGCAACCCATCGAAAATGGTTTTTGGAAAACGCCGTCCCGGCGTTTCCAAAAAGGCTATCCCAGCCAGTTGCCGAAGGCGGGCTTCCGGATGACGAAATGGCCAGGAAAAAAGAAGACGGGAAACAGACGGAAGAATACGAGAGACAGAGGCTTGAAACCGCCCGTGCACTCGCCGGTTTGGTGGAAGTCACACCGACAACGGAAAAATCAGGCCGTAGCCTCGCGTTCTACTACGCGACGCGGACCGGACTCCCGCAACACGATCAAGGCAAGTCTGCTGGCGGGGTCAGTTCGACACGGGCGGAGATCGGCAGAGCGGCCGGTTCGCGGCTTGCCAAGCGCTTGCTCGATAGTTTCGATGTGGACCACCTGAAGGTTCTGGCGCTCGAATTGGTTCTTCCGGTGGAAACTAAAGAGGATACAGGTTTCGTCAACGACTCATTGGAGACATTCCTCGAGAAACGCGCCGAGGAGCTGGATGGTCAATACCAAGAGGCTTTGGGGGACACCGTCAAGAAAGACCAGTTAGAGAACTTCCTTGAATTGCAGAAGAAGCCGCTGAAAGACATCGCCAAAGATGCTTTCCCGTTGTCGTCTCAGCGGAAAGGGTTCCAAGCGAACTCGGGACCCGTTGAGTCGTTGTCCCTTTTTCAATGGCCTGTCGAATACACATACAAATTGATCCTGGCCGCGAGAGCCCTCGGGAACGATACTGACGAACTCGCCAGGCTGGCGCGCGAGGAACTGGTCGAAAGAGCGCTGGCGAAGGAAAACGAGCATTGGAAGATTCTTGACGCGTTCGGTAATTGGACTTCAAACGAAGGCCTGACGCGTTTCGGCAATGACGAACTGTCGCGCATCGCGCATGTTAAATTCTGGGTAGCAAACTCTGCGACCACCGACGACCTAGTCACCAAAGTGATGTTTGGAATGCATGGGCGGCTGGAGCAGAATGGGCTGGCCTCGTTAAAGGCGCAGGTCACCGAGATTGTCATGCCGCCCAAGGTGATCGTGGTCTTTGTCTTCGCGGTCGTGATCTGGCTCGGCTGCTGGCTCACGGTCGACGTCAATCTGACGTCGATCCATGGTCTGTACCGCGACCGGCTGGCCTCGGCTTTTCTGGTCGGGAGGGACACGAAGGGCGACATCGACATCGAGGACGATATCGATCTCGAGGAGCTGTGCCGTTACGAAGCTCGGTCGACCGCGCCCTACCACCTCCTCAACGTGGCGCTCAACCTGCAGGGGAGCAAGGACCCCGGCATTCGCGATCGCAAAAGCGACTTCTTCTTCTTCAGCAAGCGCTTCATCGGCGGGCATCGCACAGGCTACTGCAGGAGCGAGACCATGGAGCAGGTCTTTCCGCAGATGGATGTGGCCACCGCCATGGCGATCTCGGCCGCCGCCGCCGCGCCCAACATGGGCCGCGGCACATCCCCCTTGCTTGTCGCGTTCATGACGCTGCTGAACATCCGCATGGGCTATTGGACGCCGAATCCCTGGCGTCTGGAGAGTGGAAACAAATTCCTCCAGGAGCGGCGGAAAAACGATCCGCGGCAGGCAAAGCAGCCGATGGGATTCACGTTCCAGGATGTCTTTGCGGTGGAGTTGCGGGAAATCGAGCGGCGCTGGGACAACGTGTATGCGAAACCTCAAGAGCGAAAGCGACGCCAACTGGAGCGGACGACTCGGAAACCCACCACGAAACATGGTCTTGTGGGGATCGGCTTCTCTGGCGGCGGCATCCGCTCGGCGTCGTTCAACCTGGGAATCGCCCAGGCGTTGCACGACCGCGGTGTTTTCGATCATATGGATTACATGTCAACCGTCTCGGGCGGCGGGTATCTGGGCTCCAGCATCAGCACGTTGATGCGTTCCAGGGAGAAGCTCTTCAGCGAGGTCGCTGGGACCGTGGAAATCGAAACCGGGAAGCTCGCCAGCGAGATCGCGGGGACCGTGACAATCAGACTGGAGAAGCCGGTTCGCAGGGACACGGGGACGGGGAAGGACCTGGGAACGAAGGACGACCAGATCGTGATTGTTACGCCGAGCGAGACGAACGAGAAAGAGCGGACCTACCGGTTTTCAGGCGATGCCACGCTGGCAGTGGCCAACGGCGACGCCGTAAGCAAGGGACAGTTGTTGCTCAAGTATCGCGACGTGGTGGTCAGACCGAAGGACGGCGAGCCGCGGGCCTATCGGTTTTCCGGCCATGCCA
>CAZVHN010000479.1:0-18120 GCA_964626895.1 uncultured Chloracidobacterium sp.
CTTTCGCCTATCCCGTGGGCGTCGCGCAACGCTCGCCCACGGCTATTAACTTACATCCCTCCGGGATGATGTGCCGAAACCCAAACTCACTCGCTACCCGATAAAGCGTGACCTTGATGCTCGCTTTGGCATCACCTATACTGCGAAAGCCTTTTCATTTGCGTCGATGGAGCGTTGGAAAACGTATTGCAGCCAGTTATTCACGAAGGACAACTCAACGGCAAAGGATTCCGTTTTGCAATTGTGGCAAGCCGTTGGAATGATTTCATCAGTTCGCGGCTCGTCGAAGGGGCGCTTGATGCGCTCGCTCGTCTAGGCGTTGCGGAGAAGGCAGTGGCGGTTTACAAGGTGCCGGGATCTTTCGAGATTCCGCTGCTGGCCTTGAAGGTCGCGGGTTCAAAGAAGTTTGATGCGGTAATCTGCCTGGGAACGATTATTCGCGGACAGACTCCACACTTCGAATACATTGCCAACGAAGTGACACGTGGAATATCACAAGCTGGGATGGAGACTGGAGTGCCGGTTGTCTTCGGGATAATAACTGCCGACAATCTCGACCAGGCCATCGATCGAGCCGGAGTTAAGCTGGGCAACAAGGGATTTGAAGCCGCCACAACGGCAGTGGAATTGGTGAATCTTTACAAGGAAGCTTTTCGGAAGTAATAAGTGATGAGGGATGAGCAGTAAGGCAGACGGCCTTTGGGCTAATTGTCACCTCTCACCTATAAATAAGTACTGGTAATTGATATATGGGTTCGCGACGTAAGGCGCGCGAATGCGCCTTGCAAATGCTCTTTGCGGCTGATGTTGCTGAAACGCCCCCGGACGAGGTGGTGCGGACGTACTGGGCGGAATTGGGCGACGCTGATCTGGAAGAACCGGCGCGCGATTTTGCGACGCGACTGGCAGCCGGGACGCTGGCCCAACTTCAGGCCCTGGACGAACGCATACGTTCGCGGGCGGAACACTGGCGCATTGCACGTATGGCGGTCGTCGATCGCAACATCCTCCGCCTGGCCGTTTACGAGTTCCTTTACGAACCAACCCCTCGCACCGTGGCCATCAATGAAGCGCTCGAAATAGCCCGCCGTTTCTCAACCTACGAAGCCACGCAATTCATCAACGGCATCCTTGATGCCATCAAGCGCGATCTCGACGAGCAGCAGCCGCAGGAGAACGTAGAGTTAACGGAAGAATCCGTGGATGCCTTGGACGACGGGGAAGGTGAGGGTCCTGCGTCTTCGGAGTAGTACTATTCAATCGTGGACCAGAGCCAGCGCCAGTTTCTTGCCGAGACAGAAGACCTAATTGAGCAGATCTTTGCCGACCTGGACGAACTGCGCGAGAAAGCGAATGACCGGAGAGCTCGACGTGACTTAGTAGACCGCATCTTCCGTCGCATCCACCGGGTCAAGGGTTCCGCCGCATCTTTGGGCCTTGAGGGGTTGAGCGAGATTGCCCACGAGTTTGAGAGCCTGCTGGGTGCTGTTCGCACGGGTCGGTTAGTTGTGGATAATGATGTTCTCGACACGTGTGAGAGTGCGGGCATCGCCTTGTTCGAGAGTTTACATCTTGCTTCCTCAGGCGTCATCGAACCGTCCCGCCGAGCATTGTTTGAGCGGATTCAGGTCCTCGCACAGGGAAACAGCGCGAAGGCCGGTCCGGACATTGGTTCGGTGCGCGATAATTTACCTTACGAGATTTCGCAGTCGTTGACCGGCGACGAAAAGCACCGTCTGGAGCAAGCGGTCGAGGAAGGGGACGACCTCTATGTCGTTACAACCAGTTTCGATATCGTTAGTTTCGACGAAGAGTTCTCCCGGTTGAAAGAAAAACTTGCAGCGCGCGGTGAAGTTATCGCCACCTCGCCGATGGTCGACGCCGAGCGTGCCGATAAAATCAACTTTCAAATCCTCTTCGCCGGAAGGTCCAATCTGGAAGTTGCCGATCCGGATTTAATCAGCTTTGCCGGTCTGGTCGTCAGGAAGATTGCCAGCAAACCGGAAACGCCTGCCTCGGGCTACAAGGCCGAGGAAAACTCGTTGGTAGCGGGATTGAGACTAACGCCTGGTGCCTCTCTTTCCAATTTCATTCGCACTGATCTTGATGATCTCGACCGGTTGATCTCCTCCACGCATGACCTTTTTCGCGCGACTGCCAACGCCCTTGACCTCGCGCTTTCACATCCGCACGTCAGCAATGAGTTCCAGGAAGAACTCGAGAGATTAGACGTGCAAATCAAACGATCCTTTCTAAGCGTGGAAGAGAAGCTGATCGGACTCAGAATGGTCTCGCTGGCGCCAGTCCTGCAACGGGCGGCCCGAGCGGGTCGTGCGGCCGCTCGTTTGACCAACAAGGAAATAGACTTCGAGGTTGTCGGTTCAAACCTGAAACTCGACAAGCTATTGAGTGACGCGATCGCGGATCCGCTCATCCATCTGGTCCGTAACGCTGTAGATCATGGGATTGAAACTCCTCAGCAGCCAACGCAGTCGCCAGAGAGAAAGCGCGGCCTGGTGCGCATAGAAGTGACTAGCGAGGGCAGGCAAACCTGCGTGCGCGTTACAGACAATGGTCGTGGCGTTGATCCTGAACTCATCTCACAAGCGGCAATTAAGCTGGGAGTAATCGGCAAAGACACCCTTCTGGATATGGATCACAGCGTGCGAATGCTATTTCGCCCCGGGTTCACAACTTTGTCTTCAGCCTCAACTATTTCGGGTCGCGGTGTAGGTTTGGACGTAGTAGAGACCGCAGTCGAACACGTAGGAGGCGAGCTTCGAGTCTCCAGTCAATCAGGGCGAGGATCAACCTTCGAGATTCGGCTACCGGCAACGTTTGGTCTGCTCCGTTCGACTATGGTCGCCTCGGGAGGTAACAGCTTCTGCATAGATAGCGGCCACGTGGTCAAGATTGAAGTGATCGCAGCCAGTCAGATCGAGAAGTCCGAAGATAAAGAGGCCCTGCGCTCTGAAAGCGGAGTTCTGTCTGTTGTTCGCTTGCGTGAACTGTTGGGACAGCCGGCTGATGAAACAGTGTCCACCGACCTGGTGCATATCATCGCTTGCGAGTTTCCCGAAAAGGGTACGCACCGAAGAGAACGCGTTGGCATCGTCGTTGACAAGGTGGTGGGAAGTGAGGAAGTTCTGGTACGCAATCTCGGTCGTCACTCATCACGCTGGCCAGGGATTGCCGGAGCTACCGAGTTGCGCGACGGCACGGTCGCTCTGGTCCTTGATCTTCCCCGGCTGATTCAGGGCGTGGTGACCGCCTGTCAGAACGGGGAGCGGTAGCGACCGGATCATTTTCCATTTGTCATTTGATATTTTTCATTTGTTCATCTATGGACCGAGAAGTGTCCTGCTTCGAATTTTCACAACAGAAAACCCACACAGAAATCCCTCAATGAAAAGTCCACTTTCAGCAAATGACAAATGAAAAATGTCAAATGACAAATGGAAAATGATCCGGTCGCTACCGCTCGCGGTTCTGACAGAGCTTCAGACCCAATCCATCTTCGGGTGCATCGTGTGCCAGTTAGTGGCGCGCTCGAATGCCAATGCCACTCGCAAAGGGGCGCCTTCGTCGTAAAGTCCGCCAGTAAACATAATCGATTGCGGCAACCCCTTGGGAAAGCCGCAGGGAACGCAAACCGCCGGATGCCCAGTGAGATTTGTAATTAGCAGACTCGCGCTCCCCGGCGCTGGTGAAACAAAGACGTCCCAGTTTGACATCAGCGCGTCCATCTCTCGCATCAACAGCGTGCGTGCCCGCTGCGCCCGGATGTACTCAACTGCTGGAATGAAGCGGGAGCTGCGGAACGAGTTGGGCCAATCCCCCGGCTCCTGACCGGAGAGCTGGTTAATCCCGCCGCTCCGAGTGAGATCATCGAAGGCGGCCGCTGCTTCAGCAACGAGGATGATACGCAGTGCAGCCGTTGAGAATCTGGGCAACTCTATGGGTTCAAGTTTGGCGCCTGCATTCCTCAAAGCGTCGAGGGCCGCCTGGTAAATTGCCTTTCGATCAGCGTCCTGTTGTTGATCAAACTCCGCCTTGAGATATCCAATCCTCATGCGACTGAGGGGTGTCTCAGGCGACCAGTTAAACGGAACATCTCCTACCGTTAGATCTTTCTCATCTGGTCCATAAGTGGCATGCAATGCTGCGGCGCAATCCTCAACGCCCCGGCAGATAGGGCCGATCTTGTCCATCGTCCAACTGAGTCCCATGGCGCCAAAACGACTGACACGACCGTAAGTCGGCCGCAGGCCCACAACGCCGCAACGCGAAGAAGGCGAAACGATAGAACCAAGCGTTTCTGTTCCTATTGAGAACCCCACAAGTCCTGCGGCTGTTGCTGAGGCCGGTCCCGCTGACGAGCCGCTGGACCCGGTTCGTTCTTCTTCTACTTGCCAGGGATTTCTCGTCATTCCTCCGAACCAGCGACCCCCCTGCGCCAGTGCGCCCATCGAAAGCTTGGCCACCAGTACCGCGCCAGCATTCTGCAGGCGGCTTACCACGGTGGCGTCATAATCGATTACCTGGTCCCGATAGGGTTCTGCGCCCCAGGTGGTGCGAATGCCCTTGGTGGCGAAGAGATCCTTGGCACCCCAGGGAATGCCATGCAGTGGTCCGCGATACTTTCCCTGTTTGATTTCGCGGTCGGCTTCTGCGGCTTGCGCAAGCGCGAGTTCCTCCGTGAGCGTCACGGTGCAATTGAGTTTTGGTCCGTAACGCTTCAAGCGTGCGAGATACATCTTAGTGAGATCGATTGAGGAAATCTTGCGGTTGCGGATCAAGTCCGCGAGCTGCGACACAGAGGCAAAAGCCAGATCTGCGACCGTATTGAAGTTAAGCCTCTCGCTCTTGCCAAGCTTAAAGGTGACGGCCTTGACGTTGAATCTCTTCCCGGGCAGGGCCGGATGAAACTGGGTGGCAGGCTCGGTGTCGAGCGGAACATTTGTCTTGCGAAGCGTTTCGAACCGCTCAAGGTTTGAGTTGACGTTCTGCAGAGCCATTTGCTTCTGCGCGTCTGTCAGTTCAATGCCGAACAGTTGTTCCGCGCCCCGTAACATTTCCTTCGTCACCCGCAGGGGAGTAGGCGACGGCGAGGGTGAAGCCACCGGAGTCGGCGAAGGCGTTTGCGCGAGTGCAGAGATAATCTGCAGATGGGGAGTGGCAACAGTGGCAGCGCCGAGAGCGGGAATGAGTTTCACAAACGTGCGCCGGTCCAAGCCATTGTCGCCGGCAACTGCGGAAATTTGTCTTGTCTCTCCTCTTTTCGCGCCGGATTGTTTCCTCTTCATTCTCTTCTCCTACTTGAAGATTTGAGATAGCTACCGGTTCAAGACTTGCTGGTTTACTTCCGCGGAGGATGGTTTGCCATACTTAAGTTTGAGGACTCTGGTTTTGCGAAATCTCTGTACGGTCACGATGAACATGTTGTCGTATTCATACTCTGGAATGAGTGGAAACGTTCCTCCGCCGAGTGCCGCGATAATTGCGGGGACACTGTTGTTGTGCCCTGCTGCGAACACAACGCCACCGGCATTGTTCGTCTTAATCTGCCTGATCAGTTCTGCTACGTTTCGCGATTCTATCTGGTTGACCTTAAGTTCCAGGTGATCAGCAAGGGGGGCTACCGTCGATTGGGTGCGGATGTACTGCGTAGCATAAATGGCGGTAATTCCCGACTCGCGCAGCATATGGACCAGAGTCTGCGCCCGCTCCTGCCCGGCAGGGCTCAGAGCCGGGTTAGGATTGTCAGGCTCGATGTTCTTCTCGGTGTGGCGTACGAGTATCACGGTGGTAACCGGGTGATCGCCCAGGAAGTACCAGGCTGCCATGAGACTGGCCACCAAGCCCGCGGCAACTAGAAACACAACCCATGGATTTGCCCAGCGCCGGTTCTTTAACATAAGGGATCGCTCCAACTGGTTTTAATTGCTGGAAGAACGTAAAGGACAAGTATACGAGTACCACTGACCGCTAATTCGCGCGGGATTATAGCGCAGGTTGAGTAGTTCCGAGCCAGATGTGGTGCCATATGCATTGGATTGCGGAAGGTGGTAGTCTATCGTTTAAAACCACGCCGCCAAAGTGACAGTGTTCGAAACCCATAACAGATATCCGGGTGCGATTATAGAGAGGATGAAAAGAAGTTGGAGCAAAGAAGCACAACCGACCTATCTGAGCTAATAGCCGAGAATTTCGGCGCCAACGCGACGTACGTTGAAGGGCTGCTGGGACGTTTTCGCAGCAATCCAGAGTCGGTTGACGAATCGTGGCGAGCGTATTTCACGGAATTAATGGGAGCGGAAGCGGGCGCCTCCGAAAACGGACGCAATGCTTCCGCTCCTCAGGTCGTGAAGGGAACATCCGCCAAAGATTCGGCTAAAGCTGACGCACGTGCAAAGGCAGACGGCTCGACAACTGCCACCATGGCAATAGCTCCAGCAGTTGAGCGCGTTACCACTACACCTGCTCCAAGCGCTCAGAGTCATGCTGAAGTGGTGGCGATTCGAGGGGCCGCTCTTAAGATCGTTGAGAACATGGAGGCGAGCCTCTCGGTTCCCACCGCAACTTCGCAGCGTCGGATTCCGGTAAAGCTTCTTGATGAGAACCGGCGGATTATCAACAAGTACCTCGCGGAAAACGATCGGGGCAGGGCTTCCTATACGCACCTGATTGCCTGGGCCATTTTGCGCGCGCTCGATGACTATCCGCTTTTAAACGACGCTTATGAGCCAGTTGATGGGAAGCCGGCGCGCCTGCGTCGGGAGAGCGTTAATCTGGGTGTGGCGATCGATCTGGAGAAGAAGGACGGCACAAGGAGTCTACTGGTCCCGAACATCAAGAACGCGAACAAGCTGCGCTTCTCTGAGTTTCTGCAGACTTATGACAGCGTGGTAAAGCGAGCGCGCGAAGGAAAACTGCAGCTAGCTGATTTTCACGGCACAACCATCTCGCTGACAAACCCCGGAACAATCGGTACCGTTGCCTCCACACCGCGGCTGATGGCCGGACAATCAGTAATCATTGCCACTGGTGCGATCGAGTATCCGGCGGAGTATCAGGCAATGGCGCCGGAAGCTCTGTCGCAGTTGGGCATCAGCAAGGCGATTACAATTAGCAGTACCTACGACCATCGCATCATTCAGGGTGCGGAATCCGGTGCCTTCCTCGCAAGGGTCCACGAGCTGCTCACTGGACAACACCAGTTTTACAGCGGAATTTTTTCCGACGTGGGGATTCCCTATCCTCCCCTGCGCTGGAGTCTCGACCGCAATCCCTTTTTCACCGCGGGCGATCACGCTCGCGAACAAACGATCAAAGAAGCTAGGGTGATAGAGCTGATCAATTCGTATCGCGTGCGCGGGCACTTGATTGCCGATGTAGACCCGCTACACGCGATGCCGGTGCTCTACCATCCCGAGCTGGACATAGAAACCTACGGACTAACCATCTGGGATCTGGATCGAGTGTTCATTACCGGCGGATTGGCGGGCACTGAAAGCGCGACGCTCCGCGAGATTCTCGACATCTTGCAACGCGCCTATTGTGGAAAGGTCGCGACTGAGTATCGGCATATTCAGAGCAAGGAACAGAAGCTCTGGATTCGCGATCAGATCCGCAAGCATCTTGTTAGCCCCGAGCCGCTGCCCACCGAAATCAAGAAACAGCTTTTGTGGAAACTGATCTCGGCCGAACAGTTTGAGCGTTTTCTGCACACTAAGTATCTCGGTCAGAAGCGATTTTCACTTGAGGGTTGCGAGACCATCATTCCCTTGCTGGATCGCTTGATTGAAGATGCCGGCGATCGCGGCGTCGAAGACATCACCCTGGGCATGGCCCATCGTGGGCGTTTGAATGTGTTGGCGAACGTCATTGGCAAGTTTTGCGAGCGCATCTTTGCTTCGTTTGAAGGGTCGATTCATCCGTCCTTTCCGGCCGATGAGGGTGACGTCAAATATCACCAGGGCGCAGTCGGAGAACGTCTGACCGCCGGCGGACGGAAGGTCAGTCTCACGCTTTCTCCCAATCCCAGTCACCTGGAAGCCGTCGACCCGGTCGTGGAAGGAATGGTCCGGGCGAAGCAGGATGTCATGCGAGACAGGCTGGGCGCCGCTCGTGACGAAGCAATTGACAAGGCGCTGCCGGTGCTGCTGCACGGCGATGCCGCTTTCGCCGGGCAAGGCGTCGTGATGGAAACCCTGAATCTCGCCGAGCTCAAAGGCTATCGCACCGGAGGCACGATTCACATCATCATCAATAACCAAATTGGTTTCACGACGTCGCCGGAGGCCGGGCGCTCCACCATCTATTCAACAGACGTGGCGCGCATGACTCAGTTGCCAATCTTTCATATCAACAGTGACGACCCGGAAGCCGCCTACCGCGCGCTGCAGATCGCCCTGGAATACCGGCAAGAGTTTAATAAAGATGTGGTGCTCGATGTCGTCGGATTTCGCAAACTCGGACATAACGAAACTGATGAGCCGAGTTACACCCAGCCACTGATGTACGCGCGCGTGAAAGCCCACCCAGGTGTTCGGGCAATCTATGCGAAGAGACTCATCAAGGAAGGGGTGATTGACGAAGCCGAGCTAAACGCTTTGATTGAAGAACGCGTGCGGCGTTATGAAGATGCGCTCGCCCGAGCGAAAGGCATCGTCTCTCAGCAACAACCAAAGCAACCGGCGCCTCCAGTTGAAGAGATGGATGGATCGGACGTCATCGATACGGCCGTCGAGGCAGAGGTCATTAGGAACATCGCCCAGAAGATCGCAGTGGTGCCTGACGGCTTCAACATCAATCCGAAGATGGTGGGACAACTTGCTCGTCGCGCGAAAATGGGCGAAGGCGCATTGCCCATCGACTGGGCTTTCGCCGAGGCCGCTGCCTTCGGCTCGCTGGTTATCGACGGAACGCGCGTGCGCTTGAGCGGACAGGACTCAGGCCGTGGCACATTTAGCCAACGCCACGCTGTCTTGTATGACACACAGACCGGCAAGCAGTGGGCGCCGCTTTCCGAGTTACGCTCGGAGGCAAATACGGAAGCGCGATTCGAAGTCTTCGATAGCTCACTATCGGAAGAAGGTGTGCTGGGTTTCGAATATGGCTACTCGGTAATAGCGGCTGACGCGCTGGTTATTTGGGAAGCCCAGTTTGGCGACTTTGGGAACGGCGCCCAAACCATCATCGATCAATATATCGCTGCATCGGAGGACAAGTGGAGGCAGACGTCTCGACTAACCATGCTCCTGCCGCATGGTTATGAAGGACAAGGACCCGAGCACTCGAGCGCGCGCCTGGAGCGCTTCCTGCAGCTGTGCGCCGAGAATAACCTGCAGGTCTGTTACCCGACGACGCCGGCGCAGTACTTCCACCTTCTGCGAAGACAAATAAGAACCGGCGGGGAGCGCCCCTTGATTGTGATGACACCGAAGAGCCTGCTGCGACTGCCCGCCGCTGCGTCGTCGCTGGACCAGCTTACTAATGGTGGGTTCAACCCCCTGATAGACGATGTTGAAATCAAGAATCCTTCGTCAGTTCAGCGCATGGTCCTTTGTAGCGGCAAGGTTTTCTACGATCTCATGGAGGCGCGCAGGAAGTTGGAGGAAACGCGCGTATCGATCGTGAGACTAGAGCAGTTCTATCCATTTCCGATGCAGCGTTTGCGCGAGGTTATTGCCCGATATCCGAACGCGAAACAACTCGCTTGGGCGCAGGAAGAACCAAAGAACATGGGCGGTTGGACCTTCGTTGAACCGCTTCTGGAAAAACTTCTGCCGTCTTGCGATCGCCCGATCTATATTGGACGCTCTGCATCAGCCAGCCCCGCCACCGGCTCATATGCGGTCCATCGGGCCGAGCAAGCCACCCTTGTTCAAGCAGCGCTGACTATTACTAGAAATTAGAGAGTGGTTCGCCTTGGCCCTAAGAGTTTCATTCGTGTCCCTGACCTCACGCGCGCAGAGAACCTTCCGTTTCACCCCGTAGGGGTGAGATGTCTATAGCCGTAGACATCCGACCCGTCTCCGGCGCCGTTTGGAGGGGCGGAACCAAACTTGACAGGTACTCATCTGCATCATTCCGCCCCTCCGAACGGGGCCGGGATTTCAGTGGGTCCCGGTCTATAGACATCTCACTCCTACGGAGTAAAAAAACTCCGGCAGCCTGGCCTCAAATGCCTGCCTAAAGTGGGGCGGCGGCTTTGCATCACAAAGTACTTGACAAGACTGGCGTAGGCCGCCTATATTGTTTCGCGATGAGCTTGATACGCTTGGTTTCTCCCGAAACAGACCAACCGCCGGCGTTGCACGAACGCGCCATGGACAATCTGCGCTACATCCGCGAGACGATGGAGCGCGCCTCAGCTTTCACCGGAATTTCCGGCGGGGGCCAGGTTGCGATTGGAGTCACGGCCCTTATTTCAGCTTTCATTGCCACCAGGCAGTCATCCTTCCGGAGTTGGCTGGCAGTCTGGATTGCCGAAGCGGTGGTCGCCTTATTGATTGCCGGTTGGTCGATGGATCGAAAAGCGCGGGCGGCGCAGATGCAGCTTCTGTCAGGCCCGGGTCGCAAGGTGGCGTTTAGCCTCTCGCCGCCGATCTTCGTAGGCGGCTTGCTAACCGTGGTGCTCTACCAGGCGGGTTTGACTAATGCGATTCCCGGCGTCTGGTTGCTGCTTTATGGAACTGGAGTAGTCACCGGAGGGATGTTCTCCGTGCGTGTCGTACCCGTCATGGGGCTTTGCTTCATGGCGTTGGGCGCAGTCACACTTTTCTCTCCCGCCTTAGCTAATTGGTTCCTGGCGGCCGGCTTTGGAGGGCTTCACATTGTTTTTGGCGTGATCATCGCAAGGAGGTACGGTGGCTAAACAGTCCGCGCTAAAACACGCAACGCAAAAGAAGCACGCTGGCGCGCGCAGCCTGCGGGAACTTGAGGGCGCGCAGACCAGGAGTCTTGCCCCTGAACTGGATCGCCTGATCCATGAACGACTTCGTCTCGGGATCGTCAGCGCTCTCGCCGCGAACGAGACTCTGACTTTCAACGACCTTAAGAGCTTAATGAACACAACCGACGGAAATCTCAGTGTGCACGCGCGCAAGCTGGAAGATGCCGGATACATTACTTGCACGAAGTTCTTTGATGGTCGCGTCCCCAAGACCGAATACAAGTTAAGCGTGGCGGGACGGCGGGCCCTGGAGAGTTATCTCAATCACATGGAAACGTTAATTCAGCAAATGCGGAATCGCTAACGGGGAGTGCCCTTTTTTTGCCCTGTGACTTTGCAATGCAAAGCTCTTTACTGTGCTCGATGACGTTTTCTACTACTTGAAGCCCAAGGAGAAACTCAAATGTTCACAAATGTGAATCTCGCAGCCCCCATTGGAGCGATGGCTTTTATGGGAACCGGGCTGCTCTTTTTCGTCGCCGGTCTGATCTTTCTCTACACCGTCATCAAAGGAGAGTTAGCCGGCACTAAGATTGTCGTCAGCGCGGTCGCTGTAGTAGCGGCAATCTACATCGGGTTCCTGTTGCTCTTCTCGTTCACGAGTAACGAGACGGTACTTGCCCGCGGTCAGGAAAAACACTTCTGCGAATTGGACTGCCACCTCGCTTATTCCATTCTCGACGTGCGGCAAACCAAAACGCTTGGTAACGGTCCCAACCAGTCGACGGCCAATGGCCAGTACCACATCGTAACGATCAAGACTCGTTTTGATGAAAACACCATCAGCCCAACCAGGGGAAACGGAACACTCACGCCAAATAGTCGGCTCGCGGCTGTGGTTGATGCTCAAGGGCGTAAGTACTGGCTTTCGGAGAGTGGCGCCAAAGCCCTGGCCCAGACGGAGGACTCTGGAACTCCATTCACCGAAGCCCTCCGGCCAAGCGAGACGTACACAACCAAGCTCGTTTTCGACCTGCCCGCAGATGTCGCTAACCCGACGCTTCTGTTGAACGAAGACGCCTGGCTGACACGATTCATAATCGGCCACGAAAACAGTCCGCTGCATAAGAAAACTCGCTTTCAACTGTAAACATGAGGCCGGCAGGCCGTTCCACATCCTCTTGCTGTGGATCGCCACATTGTCGTGTCTGTCCCGTTCATTTCAGAATTGAAAAAAAACACGCAGCTGATATTGAGCTGCCGCTGGGCTGAGGCATTAGTCAAAACAAACCGATCTACTTTGGGAGTACGGTCATGACAAAACGAATAATTGCCATCGCATTCATCTTCGTCTGTACATCAATTGCCTGGGCAATCCTCGGCGGCACGATCTTCTCACGCACCTATTCGCTCGATTCAGTTGCGGAAAATCGTGTGGTGTCAACCTGGGGTTCTCCGCAAAACCAGGCGCCCCCCAGTGCCTCATTCACTCGAATCGCTCCGAAGTCTGAAGAGTTCATTGAGAACGGTAAGAAAACGACTAGAACGATCCCGGAAGCGATAACCACGCCGTTGCCCTTGGAGAGCAGCGCGATTGATGTGGCCCTCGAGCTCGAGCACCGGCAGAAGGGCTTGCTTTGGTACAGCACGTATAAAGTTGCGTTTTCGGGTCTCTATGGATTTCGCAACACTAGTGACAAAGAGGAAGCGGTCGATTTCAATCTAAAGTTTCCTACGGCCCAGGCGATGTACGACGATCTAACATTCACGCTGGATGGCAACGCTCTACCGGTAACCAGCCGCGACGGCGCAACAATGGGAAGGATCAATATTGCGGCCGGAAAAACCGTTCAGCTCGCGGTGGGGTATAGGTCCCAGGGACTAAATGAGTGGCGCTACAGCTTTGGAGGTAAGGATGTCACGCAAGTTCGTGACTTCAGCCTCAAGATGAAAACAAACTTCAAGGACATCGACTTTCCGGACAACACCTTATCGCCTACCGACAAGCGTGAGACAGACAATGGCTGGGACCTGACCTGGTCTTACAAGAATTTGTTGTCGGGATATCAAGTTGCCATGGCAATGCCGGAGAAGCTGCAGCCGGGGCCACTTGCCGGAAGGATCAGTTTATTCGCGCCTGTTTCGCTCTTCTTCTTTTTCTTCCTCATGCTGATCATCACAACGATGCGCGGCATCGAGCTGCACCCGATGAATTACTTCTTCCTGGCAGCAGCGTTCTTTTCATTCCACCTACTGCTTGCCTATCTTGTCGACCACGTTTCAATTCACCTGGCATTTGCGATTTCAGCTGCGGTCTCGGTCTTCCTGGTCGTCAGCTACCTTCGCCTCGTTGTCGGTTTGCACTTCGCGAGCAGGGAGGCTGCGTTGGCCCAGTTCATTTACCTGGTGATGTTCTCTTATGCGTTCTTCCTCAAAGGCTTCACCGGTTTAGCCATCACCACTGGCTCAATCGTCACCCTGTTTGTGGTGATGCAAGTGACGGGGCGGATTCGCTGGGCGGACAAGTTTTCCTTGAAGCCGCCCGAGCAACCGGCTGGTAAACTCAATACAGAACCGGGAGCGACCGCACTCAACTAACGAATTGCCTACTTGCTACCAGAGTCATGGACCTTAATGTTAATAGTCCTCACGTTTCCACGTTAACGTTTTGGAGTCCCCCGCCGCAGGTGTGGAAGAAGCTCCGTGTGTTAGGGAGAAGGTAGACAAAACTTTCTTCATTAATCTGTCGTACAGCCAGTTGCCCGCATTAGCGCCGGGAGCCCAGTCGCACAATGAAAGCCCTTTTCTCCTTCTATTCTGACGCCCTGAAGATTGCTCTGCAGTCGATCTTCGCCCATAAACTGCGCGCTTTTTTGACACTGATAGGCATCATCATTGGCGTAGCTTCGGTGGTGGTGGTCGGGGCCTCGATCAGTGGGCTCAATACCTACGTCGTCGAAAGAGTGAGCAAGGTCCTGGGCAGCAACCACTTCATGATCGCACGCATGGCCTTTCATGGCCGCATGTCAGATGAGGAATTTGAGCGCCGAAACCGGCGCAACAAGAACCTGACCTGGGAGGATTATGAGTGGGTCCGCGACCACTGCGGTTCGTGCAGCGAAGTGGGGGCCCAGTCCAATGGTGGAACGGATCTCAAGCAGGACGGAATCGAGTTTCCTGGCGCCCGCATCGTCGGCGTCAGCGCTAACATGGTAGATATCGAGGATAAGACTATTGAGGACGGTAGATTCATTTGGCCCGATGAAGTTGAGCGCTCAGCGTTTGTGTGCGTCCTGGGCGCCGATATCAAAGAGAAGTTTTTCCCTCACACGAACCCGGTCGGCAAGACTCTGAAGGTCCGTGGTTTGCCGATGCGGATAGTTGGCGTTGAAGAAAAGCGTGGCTCATTCTTCGGGGAATCTTTTGACCGCCATGTTTATCTGCCGGTCACCACGCAAATGCAGATCTTCGGCCGCAACAACCTTCAGATACACGGAAAGACCGGCAACCGTGAAACGTTTCAAGGGGCAATTGACGACGCCAGCGTGGCGCTTAGAAACAAGCACGGACTGAAAGGGAATGAAGAGGACGATTTCGGGATCGTTAATGTCGAAGAACTCAACAATCAGATCGATCAGTTTACCGGCAGCATCGCGGCAGTTGTCGTCCCGATTACTCTTATCACGCTCGTGGTGGGCGGCATCGTAGTGATGAATATCATGCTGGTCAGTGTCACCGAGAGAACCTTCGAGGTGGGGTTGCGCAAAGCGGTCGGCGCAACCAGGAAACAGATTCTGCTCCAGTTCCTGATCGAGTCGGCCATCCTTTGCGCTTTGGGGGGCATACTGGGGTTACTGCTGGCGTGGGGTGTGACTCAATCAATCACGACCCTGGCGTCGATCACGATGACCATCACGGTCGGCTACATTCTCCTGGCAATTGTCGTATCGACGGCCATCGGGATGGTAGCCGGAATCTATCCGGCCTTTAAGGCAGCCCGACTCGATCCGATTCTGGCATTAACGCAAGCGACGTAGTTCAGACGGCAGTAGCCAGGGGCAGGCGGCAGAAGTTCGCAGTAAGCATGAGACTCAAAATCAAACTTCCCAAGGGTATCTTACGCGAAACGCTGGCGATGGCGCTCGACAGCGTCCGCGCGCATAAGTTCCGGAGTTTTCTGACTGTGCTGGGCATTGTAATTGGGGTAATGACGGCGATCACCATCGCCTCGATCCTCACGGGCTTACGCCAGAACATCGTTTCCATTATCGAAGAGTACGGCACTAACAATATCTACGCATTTCACCTATCGACAGGACCTCGGGTTGGCGAAGATCGCTCCGAACGCACCAGAAAGCCATTAACGGTTGCCGACGCGGAAACGATTGGGACCCAGGCAAGCGCAGTTGAAGAAGTTGCACATGTTGCTCCGAACGTGGGTTACAGCGGTGGCCCCTTTGATGACAACATCACTTACCAGGGACACAATTACCGCTGGGGTAACACGCAAGGAGTCTCGCCAAACTACGCGGGCATCACGAACATTGTTCTCAAAGAGGGCCGGTTCATAAGTGAAATGGACGATCAGCAGCGCGCCAACATCATGGTGATTGGAGTGAACGCTGCGGATGCACTCTTCCCCGGACAGCATGAGATTGCCGGCACGAAAGTGCGCATGGGAGGTCTCAACTTCGAGATCGTGGGTGTGCTGGAAAAACGGAAAGCCGGGTTCTTTGGCGAGAATGAAGAGGACAACGCCGTCTTCATTCCTTTTCGGACAGCACAGAAGGTTGCGCCGGCCAAAGGCTACATGTTGCTGGTCATTCGAGCGCGTTCGGGACAGGTGACCGAAGCATTAACGCAGGCGGAAGAGATTCTGCGTCGTCGCCGCAACGTTAAATTCGGAGATCCAAACAACTTTGACATCAAGACTGCAGATAAATTTATCGAACAGTTTGACAGCATTACAGCAATGGTCGGCTTGATTGCTATTGCCATCTCCAGTCTCGGGCTCTTGGTGGGCGGAATTGGTGTAATGAACATCATGTTGGTCAGCGTCACGGAGCGCACGAAGGAGATCGGAGTGCGTAAAGCGTTAGGCGCGCGCCGGAAAGACATCGTGCGTCAGTTTCTATTTGAGGCGATGACCCTCACATTTCTGGGTGGGATTCTGGGAGTCGTTTTGGCTGTCGGCATCAGCAGAATCGTCATGTTGCTTGTTCCCAGCTTGCCCGCCTCAATTCCCAGTTGGGCCGTGATCACAGGTCTCAGCGTCTCGATCGGCGTTGGTCTGATCTTTGGTGTCTGGCCCGCCCGCAAAGCCTCGCGCCTCGACCCCATCGAGTGCCTGCGTTACGAATAACTAAGCCACACAACTTTTTTGAGTTTATAATCAGTTTAGAGTTCAAGCAGTTTAGAGTTCGAGCTTTAGCTTGTCCGTAGCGCTAGGCCGCAACCTAAAGGTTGAACTCTGAACTTCCGGACTCAAATCAACGTCCGTGGTCTTAGGGTTGACTCAGAATGGCGACTTGAAAAAGACAACTTCACAGCGCGATCTAATCAAAGAATTCTTGACCTACATTCAGGTTGAGAAGGGGCTGGCGCTTAACACACTCGAGAGTTACGCGAGGGATCTCGCGCGCTTGGAGAAATGGGCCACCAGGAGTGGCAAGCCGGTCCAGGAGTTAACAAGGCAGGACTTGAGGCACTGGATCGCAGACCTTTCCCGAGAAGGCCTCTCGCCCTCTTCAGTTGCCAGGGCCGTCAGCGCGGCGCGCGGGTTTTTTCGCTTCCTCATGCTCGACGGCCATATCAAAAGACACCCGACCGAAGACCTCGACACGCCGCAGCGTTTTGCTTACCTGCCGCAATTTCTAACGGAAGACGAAATCGACCAGTTATTTGCCGCACCCGATATTGCGACAGAGGAGGGCATTCGGGACCGAGCGCTGCTGGAAGTAATGTATGGAGCCGGACTGCGTGTGTCTGAACTGGTCTCACTGAAACAGGCCGACGTGGATATTTATTCGGGGTTGGTAGTTTGCCACGGCAAAGGAAGCAAGGAGCGACGCGTGCCTATCGGCAAGAGCGCGATTCACTGGCTGCAACAATACAATGCCGTCAAGGCAGGTTACGGCAAAGCGACCTCCGCTTACATGTTTGCCAATCGCGGCAAGCCTCTGACGCGGCAGTTTGCCTGGGCCATGATTAAGCGCTACGCGGCCAAAGCGGGAGTAAAGAGTATCTCGCCGCACACACTGCGTCACAGCTTTGCCACGCACCTGCTTCAGAATGGCGCCGACTCCCGCTCGGTGCAGGCTTTGCTGGGTCACAGCGACATTTCTACAACTCAAATCTACACACATATCACCGATCGACACCTGCGTTCTTCATATGATCGCCACCATCCACGCGCACGCTTCGCTGCCGGCGACAAGAAGAAAGATGCCTCGTGACCGACAGCGGTTCCATGACGAATTATCTTGCTCATGGGTTCGCTATCACCGACTCTGGAGGCGCGCGTGCCTTGCCGCCGTAAGAGCTTCATGGCTATAATGGCCACTAGCTCGTGGCCAGAAAGGCAACTAATGAAGAGCGTAAACATAGCGGAGCTAAAGGATCGTTTGAGCCTCTACCTGAGTCGAGTCAAAGCCGGGGAGGAGATCGTTATTCGTGACCGGGATCGGGCCATCGCCCGTCTTGTCCCCCTGCGAAAGGGGGATGATGATGACGGACAGCTAGCCGTGCTCGCAGCCAAGGGCCTGATACGTCTTGGTGAGGGACCGTTGGATGACGAGTTCTGGAGCTTGCCCGCCCCCCGAGTATCCGCCGCGACCCTGCGGCGCGTTATCAACGAAGAACGCGATGAGGACTAAAAAGACTAAGCGGGCCGCCGCCGGGACGGCGTTCTGGGACACGAGCGCGAGAGTCCCATTGTGCTGCTTTCAACCTCAAACGGCGCGGGCGAGATACGCTGTCCGGCTTCATGGCCAACAGATCATTTGGTGGGCGACACCCGTTGAGGCGATTAGCTCTCTGGCCCGTCTTGGCCGCAATGGTCAGCTCACAAGTGGAGAGATCATTCAGGCGTCTGCTCGACTTGATTACATGCGCGCGCGATGGCACGAGATTCAACCAGCCGAACAAGTTCGCACGGGGGCCGAACGGCTTCTGAAAGTGCACCGACTGCGTGCCGGTGATGCTTTTCAACTGGCGGCAGC
>CAZVHN010000480.1:0-2357 GCA_964626895.1 uncultured Chloracidobacterium sp.
CAGGCCGTGGTAGTACTTGCGGCTCTCCTTCGTCAGCTTCTTACACTCTTGAATGCCTTTCTTCTCCGAGCCGATGAACTCCTCGGTCACCTTGAGGAGCGCGTCCTTCTCCGCTCCCAGAGAGTAGAGGCCGCGCAGCGCGTCTTTGGGCTTGGTCCAGTTCAGATCGCCCTTGAGGGTCGAAGCCATCGCATGGGTGATCGCGTGGTGTTTTTCTTCGTCCGCGATGATGAGCTGGAGCAGAAATTTGATGATCGGGTTCTCAACCCGGCCGCAAATATCTTTATACTGTTGGAGGAATTCCCCTTCCTGGGTCTCGTGATTTTCAAACTCCTTGAGCAGGCGCTCGACCTCGGTGAGGTCCTGGGGATTCGGCTTTCCCAGCGTTTCGGGTTGGGTCATGAAAAACTCAACGACAGGTACGTCCGCCATAACGTTTCTCCTTTAAGAGGGCGGGGCACGACCCGCCCCTACAAGAGCCGCCCCTACAAAAAAGGAGCAAGGTATGTGCCAGAATACACCGGGGAAATAGGGGCCGTGGAGCAGGTTTGAGGCTCGGCAATCCGAGAATTGAGAATTCGCCGCTGAATTCTTCCTGCTTTTGAGAAGCTTGCGTAGCTGAGGCGCCTCTCTTCCGCCGCGCGTGGCGCCGAAAATCCCTGGCATATAACTTGCTCCGAAGACTCTATCGACTGCGCTAGAACGAATGAACGTTCAAAAGAGGATGGAACCTATGGGGATCGAGAGCTCGATCGCGCGCTATAAGGAGATCCTGGAAGAATCTCCGTTGGATCAAGTCGCCGAGTGGAAGTCGAAGCATCCGGGCGTCAAGGTCGTCGGCTGCTATCCGGTTTACACGCCGGTCGAGTTGATCCATGCAGTTGGAATGTTGCCGATCGGCATCATCGGCGGCGGCAACCGGCTTGAAATCGCCCACGCCGATTCGCGCTTTCAATCCTTTATCTGCTCGATCGTGAAGAGCACGCTCGAGCTGGGGCTGACGGACAAGCTCAATTTCGTCGATGGGATGGTCTTTCATTCGATCTGCGATCCGGCGCGCAACCTCGGCAGCGTTTTCAAACGAAATTTCCCTCAGATGATGATAGAGTACATCCACTTTCCGCAAAACATGAAATCGCCCGCTACCGCGGACTACCTCACCGCGGAATACAACCGACTCAAGAAGTCCTACGAAACTCTCAGCGGAAAGACCGCCACCGACGAAGATCTGCGACGGAGCATTCTCCTCTACAACGAGCAGAGAAAATTGCTCCGTGAGCTTTACCACATCCGTAAAGAAACGCCGCAGAATCTTTCGACGGCGGAGAGTTATGTCCTGATGCGCATAGGAACCCTGATCCCGGTGGAGGAGCATGTCGCCATTCTGAAAGAGGCGCTCGTAG
Organism: uncultured Chloracidobacterium sp.; assembly: GCA_964626895.1. Lineage (GTDB taxonomy): Bacteria > Acidobacteriota > Blastocatellia > Pyrinomonadales > Pyrinomonadaceae > PSRF01. Next base: position 1,404 of record CAZVHN010000480.1, read on the forward strand.
AGTTGCGGAAGCGAGACGAAAAGCCCAAGGACCGCATCAAGGTCGTTCTCGAGGGCTCGTTCTGCGAACAGCCGCCTCTGGAACTGATCGAGGGGTTGGAGGCGGCGGGCTGTTATATCCTGGACGACGACTTTCTCATTGGCTGGCGCTGGTTTGTCGAGGATATCCCCACCGAGGGAGACCCGGTGCGAAACCTCGCGCGCGCGTATCTTAATCAAAGCGTCTATTCGGGCGTGAAGCATGACAGCCGGCAGCCCAAATCCAAACATCTCGTCGATAGAGTCCGCGAGACGGGCGCGAGCGCGGTACTCTTCCTTGCGGCCAAGTTCTGCGAGCCCGCGCTGTTCGATTACGCGCTCTACCGCCAGGCTTTGGAAAAAGAAGGGATTCCCCACCTCGCTCTAGAATTCGAGGAGAAGATGTGGATCTTCGACAAAGCGCGGTCCGAAGTCGAGACCTTCGTGGAATCAATGCTGTTCGACTAGTTCGTGATCGTGTTCGTGGCTCGTGATCGTTGAAGACTAGAAAGTAGAGGAAGCAAATGGCACAAGCAGCCGAAGCAGTAAAGACCACATACCAGGGGCAGATGCATCTCCTGCAAAAAGAGATCATGGGCCGCTACTTCGAGCGGCTCACGCGCTGCGCCGAGCAAGGAGACGGCAAGGCCGTCTACATGTTGATCAGCGGCAACCCGGTCGAGCTGGTGCTCGCGTTCGACATGATCCCGGTTTATCCGGAGATCAACGCGCTACAGCTCGCGGTGAAAAAAGTCGCGCTGCCTTTCATTCAGAAGGCGGAAGAGATGGGCTACTCGATGGACAATTGCGCCTATGTCAAGGCGGATGTGGGTATGTTCCACTCCGGCCGCAAGACGCCGTTCGCCACGATCCCCCTACCGTCTCTGATCCTGTGCAATTACGTCGGCTGCAACGTTTACCTCCAGTGGTTCGAGCA
>CAZVHN010000481.1:0-5636 GCA_964626895.1 uncultured Chloracidobacterium sp.
CTCTATCGGCAGAAGCGCGTTCAGTCCCGTTTTCGACTCAGGACGGGGCGAGGCGGTGACTTACCAGCCCTAACCACTTTCGAACTTTGCGAGATTACAAACTCACTAAAGATAAAGACGAGAGAATAAGGAGCTTACCGGCCTCTGCTTATGTGGGCGCATTATACATTATCGGAGAAAGTCCGCAAGGTGGAATTAATCTAATCTAAGAAGGTTTAAGCCTTGGCTGAAGCACCATCTTTTTTCTTAGTGGTGTTGAGCGTCGTGTTGTCTATCAACCTCGTCTTACCGACGTAAGCGGCAACGGCAATCAGCATTGGCCGTTCGTCCAGCTTGTCGAGCTTTTCCAGCGTTTCTCCGTCCGTGATGCTCACGTAATCCAAGCGCACTCGGGGTTCGGCTTCAATCATGGTTCTAACAAGTTCCGTGAGTTTGGGGCCATTTCGTTCGCCCGCCTTGTAAGCCTCTTTCGCTTTTGCCAGAGCACGATGAATGACTGCAGCCGCTTGCTGTTCTTCGGGTTTCAAGTAGAGATTGCGAGAAGACATGGCCAGTCCGGAATCCTCGCGCACCGTCGGCAGTACGATGATTTCCGAATCCAAAGCCAGGTCTCGAACGAGTCGCCGGATAATGATCGCCTGCTGTCCGTCCTTCTGGCCAAAGAAAGCAAAATCAGGACGCACCACATTGAGAAGGATTGTAACGACGGTGGCAACGCCCCGAAAATGACCCGGACGCGCAGTACCCTCTAACTGCTCCGACAGCCCCTCGACGTTCACATAGGTAGAAAAGCCCTTGGGATAAATCTCTTCAGTCGGCGGTGCAAAGATAAAATCAACGTTGTAGTCGGTCAGCAGGGCGGTATCTTTTGTCAGGTCTCGCGGATAGTGTTCGAAGTCTTCGCCTGGTCCAAATTGAACAGGGTTCACAAAGACGGAAACGACGACCACATCACACATCCGGCGTGCTTCTCGCACCAGGCTCAGGTGGCCTTCATGAAGCGCGCCCATCGTAGGCACAAGCCCGATGGTCCGATCCTGCTCGCGGCGGATTTTGCGCGCGACGGAACTCATGCGCTGACGACGATTGATAATCTCCATAGTTTTTGGGGGAACTCAGGACGTCTCGATCTTTGAGTCTTTCACGGGCGTGGGTAGATTCATTTCCTGGGCTGCTTCTGCGGGCAGCGAATAGGACTCTGCTGCTGATGGATAGCTCCCGTTTCGAACGTCGTCAGCATACCGGCTTACGGCGTCTGTGATTGTCTCATTCAGATTTGCGTAAGGCCTGACGAAGCGCGCGAGTTTCCCAAATGACAGTCCCAGCATGTCATGAAGGACCAGCACCTGAATGTCGCAGTGAAACCCGGCCCCGATGCCGATAGTAGGAATGCTGACACTCTCGGTGATGAGCTTGGCAATTTCGCGCGGCACCACCTCTAACACAATCGCGAAAGCCCCGGCTTCTTCCAGGGCCAAGGCGTCGTCGAGCAGTTCCCGCGCCGCGGCGGCGGTTTTGCCCTGTACGCGGTAGGCTCCCAGCTTGTTGATCGATTGCGGCGTTAACCCGATGTGACCCATCACCGCGATCTCTTCGTCGACGAGACGCTTGATCAACGGAAGACGCTTCCGCCCACCTTCGAGCTTGACCGCTTCGGCGCCACCTTCTTTCACCAGGCATAGGGCGTTTCTCACGGCATCGTCGGCGCCAGTATGAAACGATCCGTAAGGCATATCCGCCACCAGCAGCGCCCGCTGCACCGCCCGACGCACGGCCTTCAAGTGAATCATTATTTCATCGAGCGTGACGGGGACCGTGTTCCCATAACCCAGTACGACGTTACCCAGACTATCGCCCACCAGGACAATGTCTATGCCCGCTTCGTCGACGATACGGGCCGTTGGGTAGTCGTAAGCTGTCAAACATACCAGGCGCTCGCCGCGTTTCTTGCTGGCTCGCAACGAAGGCGCACTAACTTTTTCCGGACGCTCAGGTTTGAGATACGGCATTGTTTCAGCTCTCTGGCCACTCAGGCCCGTGACCAACTAAATTGCCGGTAGGCCGGCAAATTCGGAGATGTTCAAAGCGTTCTATCAAGTGAGGCCATTATAACGGGAAACAAGGAAAAAGGGGAAAAGGGAAAAGGGGAGGAAGCAGTACGGCAGGAGCAGGAGGCAGGAGGGGAAGCAGGAGGAAACATTTTCCATTTGGCATTTCTAGTTTGCCATTTGTGGCCTATTGTTTCGTGTCCGTTTGTGTGATTTCGTAGATGGTTCTTCATCTCTCATCCAAACAAGCGATCCACGAAGTAACACGAATCACCACGAAATGAGATCTGAGAAATGACCAATGAAAAATGTCAAAATGACAAATGGAAAATGCTCCCCTCCTGCTCGTGCCTCCTGCTCCTGCCGTCTGCCTCCTATCCCTCTCCCACTTGCGGCCTCAAGGACGCCAGCGCTTCACTTCTGATCTGTCTTCAAGATTTTGCAGTAGGTCGGTGACTGTTAGATTGAGTGTCGGGTGCACGAGGCGAGGTGCAAGCTCTGCCAACGGCGTTAGCACGAACCTCCGAAGATGAAAGCGGGGATGAGGAAGAGTGAGAAACTCGGTGTTCCGCGTCTCATCTCGGTAAAGAAGAAGATCAAGATCAATTGTCCGCGGGGCCATCGCGATTTCGCGCGTGCGGCCGAGGGCGTACTCCACTCGGAGCAAACCGGCCATCAACTGTTCCGGTGGCGGAAGGGTATTGCCGCGCAGCTCGGCAACCATGTTGAGAAATGCTGACTGGGGAAATGTCTCCACAGGTGCAGTTTCGTAGACGCTTGATAGGCGACTAATCTCCAGCCCGGCATCGAGCATTCCGCGGATTCCCAGCAGAAGATTACCGGCCCGGTCGCCCAGGTTGGAACCCAGACTGACGTAGACCTTAGATATCGCTTTGAAATCGAGCATTAGTAGTCTGTTTGATCTTTGTACTTAGTACTTTGTTCTTTGCTTCCGACTGTCAGGCGTGTTGCTGATTCAGCGCCCCTTCATTCTATACTTGTGAGAGCTCGCAAAGAACAAAGAACAAAGAACAAAGTACAAAAGGTCTTGTCTCAACTCTCAACATTACTCTGGCTGAAGTGGAAGTTGTTTCGGAATTCACTGAGGTCGTCCAAGGCGGTCGCCAACCGCGTAGCGTCAATTCTGGGAATGTTCGCCGCGCTGGCTTTTGCGATGGCCGTCGCGTTGGGGTTGGGTTTAGCGGCTTTTGCTCTGACGTCGCCAGCGATAATGGTTCACGCCGCTCCAAATAGAACCAGGGCTGGCGCACTTCCGTCGGCCGAGTTCATCTTCTTCTCCATCTTTGCGCTCTGCTACCTGATGTGGGCGACCTTGCCGCTCAGCATCGGCAGCAACAGACAGTTTGAGCCTGGACGTCTGCTGATGTACCCGATTAGCCTGCGCAAACTTTTTGCCATCGACTTCATCAGCGAGGTGACAAGCCTTCAGTCCATCTTTGCCATTCCCGCGATCATTGCGATGGGCCTGGGCGCAGGTCTGGGAAGCGGAATGCTTGGCCTCGCGTTGATTGCCACAATACCCGCGGCAGTTTTCGGATTGGCACTCTCGAAGTGGCTGTCCATCTCGCTTGGCTCACTCATTCGCCGAAGGCGCACGCGCGGCGAAACTGTCTTGGCGTTGATTGGGGTAGTGGCCGGACTTGGCGGCGCGTTGGTTGGCCAGCTTGCACCCGCGTTGCTCAGGCACGCCGAATCATTCAGGGGTCTACGTTGGACACCCCCAGGCGCTGCCGCAGTGGCACTGACTAGCGGTTTAAGCGAAGGCGCCACGGGAGACTACCTGCTGTCACTAGCTACGCTCTCAAGCTACACGCTGCTTCTCATAGCGGCTACCTATTGGATCGCCCAACGCGCAGTGCTCGGGGGAGGAGGAAAGCGGCGAACGGGTTCCGCAGCAAGACTCGCAAAAACGGAGACCTACACAGGGTGGGAACTTCCTTTGGTATCGCGGCAGCTCTCAGCGGTGGTCGAAAAAGAGTTGCGTTATGTAACGCGCAATGCGCAGCTCCGTATGATGGTGTTAATGCCCTTAATACTGATTGTGGTCAGACTGGTGAATACAAACCGTCTGAGCGCTGAGGTCACCGAGGGTACGAGATCATTCGCAACCGACTTTCTGGCCTATGGCGAAGGCTTGATGGCTAGCGGCGGCGTGTTGTATGTGTTCCTAATCCTCACCGGGCTCTCATGCAACCAGTTCGCTTTCGAAGAAGGGGGTATGCGGTCGCTTATTCTGTCCCCAGTAGATCGCCGTACCATACTAGAGGGTAAGAACATCGCCTTGACCATCGTTGCGTTGCTCTTCTCAGCCGCGCTCCTGGTTATCAATCATTTGGTGTTCCGCGACCTCACGCCTCGCGCCCTCGCGTTCGTGGCCCTTTGCTTCATTACGTTTGCCGCGACCATGTCCGTTATCGGCAACTGGCTCTCCATGCGTTTTCCAAAACGCATGAAGTTTGGCAAACGCCTGAACGTGTCGGGCGTGGTCGGACTGCTAATAATTCCTCTCCTTATTTTATTGGCGATCCCGCCGCTTGCGGCCACCGCAGCTGGTTACTTCACCCAGAGCCTGGTCATCGAATATGTTACACTGGCCTTGTTCGCCACCCTCGCGGTTTGCTCTTATATGCTCTTGATCGATCACCAGGGGCGAGGGTTACAGCGGCGCGAAGTGGAAATACTCGAAGCCGTCCGCGAACCGACAGACGATTAGGTGGAACAGACTTTAGTCTGTGATCGGCAAGGCTGGTTTCACGCTCTCGGGCCGATGTTACTTGCATCGCAGACCAAAGTCTGTGCCACATGAACTATTCCAGCGATGTCGCTCAAGGGCATCCGGGCGGGCAGAGGTTAGCGGCCCCGTCAATACACAAATGGCTCGCAGAAGATTTCGCAGCAACCAGCGGCACGAACCCGCTACCGAACGCTCCTTCCAGGAGTACATCCTCTCCACAACTGCGCCTTTGACCTCGAGAGTCGAACTGCTGCGGCTGGTGCGCGGCGGCGAAGATACCTTCCTCGAACTCAAAGTAAAACTTTCGAATCCGGAAAAGATTGCCCAGGAGATAGTTGCACTGGCAAACACGGGAGGTGGCGTCATAGTCTTTGGCGTCAACGATCAGATGCGCGTGGAAGGCGTCGATGATGCCGAAGACGTTCAACAAGAGCTCGTGCGCATCTGCCGCGAAGAAATCCACCCGCCAATCATCCCCTTTATCGACCGCATTGCCTTTGACAATGGCCGGCGCATCGTGGCCCTTGACGTGGAGGGAAAGCGGCGCCCCTATCGCACTCGCGATGGGCGTTTCTACCTGCGCATCGGCGCTGAGAAACGCGAGGCTACACGCGAGGAGCTGGCGACGCTTTTGGATGAAGCGCGACCGTTGGGGTATGAGAACGTTCCTGTAATTAACGCCGCGATCAAAGACATTGACGAGGCACATCTCTGGAGTTTCCTGCGCGAGTTCACGGGAGACGCCTTTGACGAAGCAACCGCTTCCGGCTATCCCACCGCGGCCGTTCTGCAGCGCGATCTACTGCTGGCTACGAGCAAGGGAGCCGCGGTTG
>CAZVHN010000482.1:0-4089 GCA_964626895.1 uncultured Chloracidobacterium sp.
CAGAAGATGGCGATGCTGATAATCCATAGGTTCATGCCCATTCCTTGCCCAGGTCCGGCGATCTGTCCCAGCGCACTGAGCGGTGCATAACCTGTCCAGCCCCCGATTGGTCCTACTGTGGAATCCGCGCCGGAGAAGAAAATCGCAGAGAGGATGACAATGAACCCCACGAAAGTGACCCAAAACGAAAGCATATTCAGTACGGGGAACGCCATATCGTCCGCGCCGATTTGAATGGGCAGAAAGTAGTTGCCAAAGCCGCCCTGCGGCGCCGTAGTCAGCACGAAGAACACCATGATCGTTCCGTGCATCGTCACCAATGACAGGTAAAACTCTGGAGTCATCATGCCGCCCGGAGCGCCCCCCGGGAATAACGTCCCGAGAATGGGCCAGTTCGTTCCGGGCCAGGACAAGTTCATACGCATGAGCACGGACATCGTCATCCCGACCAACACAGCTACGAGGGCGAGTGTGATGTACTGGATGCCGATGACCTTGTGGTCCAGGCTAAAGATATACTTGCTCCAGAAGCTGGTAGGGGCCGGGTGCCGGTGCACGGCTTCGTGAGTTTCACCTGACATTTTTCGCTCTCCTCGTGGTTAAGCCAAACTAACCGCAGCGTAGACTAGCCAAGCGTTCTATTAATTCTGGGTCGGCAGTTGGTATTTCGCCAACAACTCCGTCATCCGAGTTTGAAACTGGTCTTGTGGCAGCGCGGTCAGCGCTCCCAGTTCATCATCAGGAAGAACCAGTAGGTAACTCTTCATCTTGAAGTGGAGCTGCCCGCAGAGTTCCGCGCACGCAAGTTCATACTTGCCGAAAGTGTTCGCGGTAAAGTGCACGCGAATCACCATGCCCGGAACCAGGTCCTGCTTGAAACGAAGTTGCGGGACCCAAATGTTATGAATGACATCCTTCGAGCGCAGCATCAATTCGACCGGACGGCCAGAGGGGATGGCGAGCACGCTATGTACCGCATCGTCCTTGGCATTCGGATCCGCCTCGTCCAGGCCGATGAAGTTCAGTGATGAGTCATCAATCAAGTTTGGATCAGTGCGACCGAAGACGCGATCCGTTCCGGGATAGTGAAAGTTCCATTGAAACTGTTGTGCCACGACTTCAACCTGGTAAGAGCCTGGAGGCGCATCATTGAAGCGCAGCGACGCCCACACGCTTTGTCCCATCACCGCCAGACCGATGAAGATAATGGCAGTGACCACGGTCCAGATAACTTCCAGCTTGCTGCTTCCGTGGGTGTAGGTCGCCCGACTGCGAGCGGCATCCTCACGATATTTCCAAACCATGTAGCCAAGACCGATCTGGGCCGCGGTGAAGGCAATGCCGACCACAATGATGGTAATGAGGAACTGTCGGTCAAGTGCGGCCGCGTGATCAGTGATGGCGGTCGGGAACCACCATTTGTTGATGAAAAAGAGAGACACTGACAGGAGCGTCAGGATCCAGATAATAACCGCAAGAGCTCGTCCCATCGGTTACTCCTTTTGGTAAATGGTGAATAGTAAATGGTAAATGGTAACTCAGAGTCAGAAGTCAGGAGTCAGGAGTCAGAAGAAAAGGATAAGATCTCATTTCTGTTTCGAATTAGACATCTTCTGACTCCTGACTCCTGGACTTACCGTTCACCATTCACTATTTACTATTTACCACCATTAGTATGAACAAAAGCGGCAAATAAATAACCGAAGCCAGCAAGAGTCGTCGGGCCTCTTGCCGCGATTGCGAAAACGCCGCGCGAACACTGCTATAGAGAAATAGTAAACCTAGAATGATCGCCCCGAAGAAATATACCTTGCCGGAGATTCCCAACGCGGTCGGCAGCAAGCTTACGGGCAAGAGCATCAACGTGTAGATAACTATCTGTTGACCTGTAATCCGTCCGTCCGGCTCAACCACGGGTAACATCAGTATTCCCGCGCGCGCGTAATCTTCTCGATACATCCAGGCGATGGCCAGAAAGTGTGGAAACTGCCACAGAAACAGGATCGCGAATAACACCCACGCTTCCAGGCTCAGTTCGCCGCGCGCGGAGGTCCATCCGATCAACGGCGGCACCGCCCCCGGAAACGCCCCCACCAGGGTTGAAAGCGAGGTCTTCGTTTTCAGCGGCGTGTAGGCGAACAAGTAGCCGGCAATGACACTGAGTCCCAGCAACGCCGTGAGCGGATTCACCAGGACGGCAAGATACACCTCAGCCAGCACAGTCAGGCCGGCACCAAAAACCAATGCTTCCCTTGGCAAAAGCTTGCCGGATGGCAAAGGTCGATCGGCCGTGCGCCGCATCAGAGCGTCAAGGTCTCGCTCCATGTACTGATTGAGTGTGGCAATTCCCGACGAAAGAAGACCAATGCCAATCATGGCGCTGACCATTCGTAGGTAATCAATCCTTCCCCTCGTCGCTAGCGCAAAGCCGGCGGCGGCGGTTAAGACGATTAGAAAGGTAATGCGCGGTTTGCTGAGTTCGGCATAAGCCGCCACACGTTCGCGAAGAGTGAGGCGATCGCCCACTGACCGCGCAAGTCCCGGATGAAGTTCTACAACAATCTCTTCCATGCAAACGTTCCTAAAAAGTCCCCAAAGTCCAAAATCAACCACCGCAGGCGGAGGTTCAGAGTTCAACCTTGAGGTTGTCTCATTCGCAGCAGCAAGCTAAAGCTTGAACTCTGAACTACCACTCAAACCCGTCTGCGGTTCAAGTTCAACCTTGAGGTTGTCTCATTCGCAGCAGCAAGCTAAAGCTCGAACTCTGAACTACCACTCAAATCCGCTGCGGCGATGTTGCTAATTCAAACTCCGAATCGGCCGCGCGCAAAATCTTGAATGTTCTCAAAGCAAGTACGATGGTCGTCGCAAAGACCAAAGCGCCGCAGGCAACGTGGGCCACCGTGACAGCTACCATGGGTTGCAACGGTTGCGGCTCGTTAGGGGATGCCAGCCGGGTCATGTATGCCGCTACGCCTAGCATCAGTTGTACTGTAAGCAAAGCGAGTGCGATTACCGCGGGTCTGGTCAAAAACGCTTCGCCACCATATCTTCGCAAAATCATGATCGCCGCGCTGGCCAATACAAGTGTTACTGCGATCGCTCCGCCGATGTGGGCAATGAGCAAGTCTGTCGGCAAATGCTTATCCCAGGTGGCGGAATGTCGCAGCGTAGCCCCGAGAATGAGCTGCAGAAATATCGTGGTCGTCGCCGCGAGACAAACATAACGAATCGGCAAAGTGCCTTTTTCTTCCAAGGTTAGCTGTTGGTTGGTCCAAGTCCTTGACGTAAAGACTGCCAGGGCCACTGTGGTGCAGAAGAAAATCTGGGCCAGTGTGGCGTGCGCTGTCGACACGGCCAGCGGCAACATCAGTTTTACGGTCAGTCCGCCCAGAAGCCCTTGAGCAATCACCATGAAAAGGGCAAAAAGTCCCAGGCGGCGCACCCATCGTCGCGGTTCTTTCCAGAAGAGAAAGATCACCAGGCCGATTGTGAGTAAGCCGACGGAAGTGGCAACCATGCGGTGACCGTGCTCCCAGAACAGGTTTCCCACCATTGCTGGAAAGAACTGTCCGTTGGAGAGTGGCAAATCTTCCGTTGCCAGGCCCGCGTCATTACTCGTGACCAGCGCACCGGCAATGATCAAAAAGAATGTCGCGCCCGCCACGAGCAAAGCAAACCAATGTAGTCCTTTGTTCACGTCGTCCAGTTCTGATTGCTGTTTCCAGATCCTATTCCCGATTTCCAATTGCCAATTGCCGATTTGTCAGAGGCGAGCCATAACCCATGAACCTCCTGAAATCGCCAATCGGCATTCGGAAATTGGCAATTAGCAATGTCGCAGTCAGTGTCGTCCAAGCATGGGCAGTTCCAGCGCCGGCATCATCTGAAGCCCACCTGGGCGTGATGAAGCAATTGCGGCGTCGCCGAAAGCAAAGTCGGCCTTCCCACTGCCGTTGGCGGGCACTGTGACCTGCATTGTCTTCTCTGTGCCGTTTGGACCACCTTTTTCATGCCACGCTGCAACGGTGTAAGTTCCGGGGGGCACACCCTTAATTGTGAAAGTCCCATCCTCAGCGCTTACCGCGA
>CAZVHN010000483.1:0-2120 GCA_964626895.1 uncultured Chloracidobacterium sp.
ACCACACCCGGAGTGACGACACAATGATGGACGGGTGAACGTTGAGCTATGCCGCAAGAAGGCGAAATGCAATTCCACACAGCAGAAGTAGCTGTTCCCTTTCTCAAAGTGGCGGCAAGTGATCGTTGGTATTCTGTGTCAATTCTTCCGTTGAACCGGCACACTCCAGGCAGACAAAAACGGGCGGCTCAATCCATGAGTCGCCCGTCACTTATTGTAGATGAGTGGCTGGGAGGCAGGGACTCGAACCCCGATAGGCGGATTCAGAGTCCGCAGTCCTACCGTTAGACGACCTCCCAACCGGAAATTCAATTTACGTGCAGACGGTTTCCTTGTCAACCGCATGCAATGAAGCCTAGGACGCCGCCGGTAAATCGTGAATCGCAAATCGTGAATTGTGAATCGTAAGGATCGTCGATTGGTAAAAATAAGCAGTCTCTCAAGCGGACGGCCCAACATCCGCCATGCCCGATTGCGGCTTTTCATACTATTTACGATTTACGATTCACTATTTACGAATTAGCACTTGTTCATTCCGCAGGATCGGCGCACAATGGCCGCACTCATTCGCTAGCGCCCAGCAGCGACCAATGAAAACTGTAGCCTCCCACGTTCGATAAGCAGACCAACAGCGAGGATGTCGATGACTGAACGACAGGGCCAGACTGCAGCAGTTGATACTGAAGAACAATTACGGGCGCGTGTTGTTGATTGCGAAGCAAGACTAGAGGAGATTGCTGAGCTGGTTGCCCGCGTGCGTCACGAAATCAACAACCCGCTCACAGGGGTACTCGGACAATCTCAGCTTCTATTGCGTGAAGATCTAAACGAGAAGGCGCGGAAGCGCGCGCAGACGATAGAAGAGCTGGCCATTCGCATCAGGGATATCGTGGCCCAGTTGCGGCAAGTGCAGCGGCAGCCCCATGCCGGCAACGATGTAAAGCCTCAAGCGGAATAAGCCTAGCGAAATCAATTCCTTCCTCAACGGACCTTGACGACTGCTTGCCCGTTCACGAACACGTCATAGCGTTTGCCGGCCGGGATGAATGCGTCTTTACCACGCTTAAAACCGTGCAACAATGCCACGGGCGCGAAAAATGTCAGCAGCGCACCGGTGATGATCATCTTCGTGGCCACTTTGGCAGCCTTGCTATCGCCTCTGAGACGTTCCTGAACTGTTCGCAGCGGAACCTGTGAGCCATCTACAGCCGTAACAGTCTGCATGGTCCAAACAAGCAGACCTGCCTTGCCAAAGTGTCCACCTCGCTTGGCCTTCTCAATGCGCCCCGTCGCGGTTGCGCCTTGCTCAATCACTGTGACGCCATTGATCATAATCGGATTTATCACGCGGAAACTGATCTCGTCATTCGGCTTGAACTCCTTTGAGTTGACCCGATACGGCGTCTCGATCTCTACGAGAGTGCCATCGGGAATCTGCAATGGTTCAGTCCGCTGAGGCTCAGAAGATCCGGGCGCTTCAGCATTTGACGTGGTTATGGTTTCCGACAGGTGCAGGTCTTTTCTTGCAATGCTCTGGCCGGTAACCACTACAAATGTCGTCTGCATCAGCAGCAAAATCGCTAAAAACAACGAGATTGGTCGCATCATGATGCTGAAACTCCAAATGGGAGGTTGAATAATAGGGTCGTGTTGGCAAACACGGTGCCAGTCGATACGAGCAGACAGGCCAGGGCTCAACGTGGCTCCCCTGTACCGCTATATCAGACCATGATCGGAGTTGTAGAGCAGAGAGGCTTGTTACGCTTCTCTCAGTGTCACAGGATGCACTTTGGAGTGCGCCGGCAGAGCGAAGCGGCGACGGCGCTGTGGATTGCACTCAAGTGAAAGCTCATAAGGATCACAGCTCTGAAATTAGAATCCAAAGCGGTGTCGCGCTCGGGCTTGCCACCGCACTCCAAAAGAATGGTTTCTGAAGGTAGTGGCGAGTCGCCTGACTTTGGAGTGCGCCGGCAGAGCGAAGCGGCGACGGCGCTTTGGATTGCACGCAACTGAAACTCCCCTTCATAAGGAACTCTGCTCTGGACTCAGAAGAATCCAAAGCGGTGTCGCGCTCGGGCTTGCCACCGCACTCCAAAAGAATGGTTTCTGAAGGTAGTGGC
>CAZVHN010000484.1:0-1760 GCA_964626895.1 uncultured Chloracidobacterium sp.
CCTCGGAGTGAACTGGTGGGCCTCCTGGTATCCGGGTTCGGAGCCGGGCGGCGGCGGCTATGTCGCGCAGCGCATGTTCTCGGCGAAAGATGAGAAGCACAGCCTGTTCGCCACGCTCTGGTTCACGGTCGCACACTACGCGCTGCGACCCTGGCCCTGGATTCTGGTCGCGCTTTGCTCGCTCGTGCTCTATCCAGCGGGCACGACCGTTAATCCCGAGACGGGCGATCCGGACGCGGCCTTCGGCTACGTGCGCGTGATGACGGATTACTTGCCGGTCGGCTTCCGAGGCCTGCTGCTCGCCTCGTTCGCAGCCGCTTACATGAGCACCATCTCTACGCAGATGAACTGGGGATCGAGCTACCTGGTCAACGACTTCTATCGCCGCTTCGTTAGGCGCGATGCGAGCGACCGTCATTACGTGTTCGCAGCGAGAATTGCGACGCTCATAGTCGTGCTCCTCTCGATCGTCGTCACTTACTACATGAATCGCATCACGGGCGGCTGGGAACTCGTCATGACGCTCGGGGCGGGCACGGGGCTCGTCTACATCCTGCGCTGGTATTGGTGGCGCATCAATGCCTGGTCGGAAATTTCCGCGATGGCGGCCGCGCTTGTTGTCTCACTCTCGCTCCGGTATCTCGCAGTCTTCGATTCCTCCACCCCGCAAGGGTTCGCCCAAACCATCCTCACTACCGTCGGCGTCACCACGCTCGTGTGGTTGGTAGTCACCTTTGTGACTCAGCCGGAGCCGGCGGAGAAACTAGAGGATTTTCACCGACGCGTCCGTCCCGCCGGGCCGGGTTGGCGACGCGTGGCGCGCGCGGCGGATCTTCCGGAGGGCCGCGCCGAGATCGCGGCGAACCTCATGAACTGGGCGCTGGGCGTGGCTTTCGTCTACGCGACGCTGTTCGCCATCGGCGAAATTATTTTCGGGCTCTGGACGCGCGTGACCCTCTTCGTTTCGGTGGCGATCGTCTGCGGCGGTCTGATGTTCTGGAATCTGAACCGGACGAAGTGGGTTGGCTTCGCCGACGAGAAGTAGCACAGACTTTAGTCTGTGTTGCCGATTGAGTTGCAAAGCACGTTGAACGGGACAGGGTGGGTTGGAATCACAGACTGATGTTGCGATCGCGTCCAAATCATCAATTGGGACGTTCTCGAACGCCTTGAGAACCTCGCCGACTGCCGGATCAGGTTAGTAGCGACAGGCTTAAGAACAACTACCCCTTGTCTCTCGCGGTAATATCTTCCGAGATACGCGTCCAAATACGGGGCATCAATCTCCGCCAGCGACTTGATTTTTTTCTTACCTGTTCTAGTTGGGAAAGCCTCAGGAGTGCGTTCGCAGGACTTTAGGATAATTTCCAACCGCGGATCCCAATATTTTCGGTGTTTCGCCACAATGGCTTTCGCACGAACTAGGAGGTCTTCTTCAGGAGTGAGGGCCATCACGATCTTCATTAGGATCAAAGTGTCGGCTGTAAGACTTCATTCTACGAGGACGAACGCCATCAGCCTCCACAATTCTCACCACAACCCGTTTTTCCGGCACATACCCTGGAGGCCGCAACGTATTGCAAAAGTTGGTGGCGGCGATCGGAATCGAACCGATGAATAAAGGTTTTGCAGTTCGATTAGGCGGTGTGTCACTGAGTATCATGGAGCGTCAACGGCGCGTAAACATTTGGTTTTTCTAATCGTCTCGTTACTCGGTAACACTCAGGATCGTCGCAGAGTCCCCACAAAAGTCCCCACAG
>CAZVHN010000485.1:0-7622 GCA_964626895.1 uncultured Chloracidobacterium sp.
GGCGTCGGGGAGCGGGCCCAGATGGGTCCTACTGGGTTCGTCGTCGTTATCGTTACTCGTCATTGATCGAAGAGTGTAAATTCGCGGGGCCACCCCAGCGTCGTGCCTGCAATGTTGAATCCAGGTCTTACTTCGGCACGCATCTTATCGTGCGGGGGTTGCTGTAGCAAACGCTCTGGTGCGAACAGCCAGAGGGTCTGGAAACCAGCGGCGCACTGCTTGTAGCTGCCTTCGCTTGCTTCTATAATTGGGGTACGGCCAAATCCTACTCGAGAAGCCCGAGCCGTTGTGCACTCCTCGCAAGGCAATGGCATCAGGAAGTGAGATCGCATTGATGGAGCCCTCAACCGTTACGTGTTCAGAGCTGACTGCCAGTCTTTCGGTGGAGCGAGTGGCCGTGGCTAATTTACCTACCGAATGGGGCGAGTTCAAAATCGCCGGTTATCGTTCACTCATAAGTGATGAGGAATTTGTAGTTCTTTTCAAGGGGGAAATGCGTCGCGAGATCCCCACGCTGGTACGCATCCACTCCCAGTGTCTGACCGGCGATGTCTTCAGTTCCACAAAATGTGACTGTGGGGCGCAACTCCACCGGACCATGCAAATGATCCAGGACGAAGGCCGGGGGGCGGTAGTTTACCAACAACAAGAAGGACGGGGCATCGGCATCCTCAATAAGATCCGAGCGTACGCCCTTCAGGACGAAGGTGCTGATACGGTTGAAGCCAATGAGCAGCTAGGTCTGGCTATCGATCTGCGTGAGTACCGGCAGTGTGCTGAAATCTTATTTGACCTGGGTCTTTGCCAGGTTCGTGTTATCTCAAATAATCCGCTCAAATTGCGCGCCCTCCAAGAAGCAGGGTTGAACATCGTCGAAAGGGTTTCCATTCAGGTAGAGCCGACCGAAAGAGCGGCCGGGTACCTGCGGACTAAGAAAGAAAAGCTCGGACATTTGCTTTAGAGGGCTGCCCACTATTGGACAATTCGAGACTCAAAGGTAGTAGGGGCCCAGAGTAAGGGTTGCATCTATGATCGCGATCGCAGCTTGAAGCTTCTGTTGGCCCAGTCATGTCCTCGGAAGTAAATGCAGAGTCGGAGTAGGAATGACTATTACTAATCACCCCCTCCACAGATCCGGACGAGCGCTGCTAACGCATCCGGCTCCTGCCTTAGGTGATGACGCCAAGTCGCCTGAGCGGATAAGGGTGATGCAGCGTCGGCGGTGGCAGCCAGCGGTTAACCAAACGGTACATCTGCTCCCAGGTCAGTCGCGTCGTCTGGCTGCGACGCCGCAGCGTGCGATACCAGTGACGGACAACGTGAAAGCGAAACGAGCACAGCGAGTGCAGGTTCGAAGGCACACCGTAATACCGGTTGTGTCCCGCGACCACCGACCGCAGCCACTTACCGACTTCGGTCACTCGCTGGTGCATTCGTTTGCGAAGTTCCGTTTTGATTTCCTTCAGCTTAGCGCGCTTCCTCTTGCTCATCGTGCGCCGCAACACCGTGAACATCCCATTGCTTCGCTTCTTGCCACAGATGTGCGTGAAGCCAAGAAAGTTGAATGTCTCGGGCTTCCCTTGTCCGCGTCGCTTTCGATTATTCGCTGCGTGGTAGCCGAACTCGATTACGCGCGTTTTCTCGGGATGCAGTTTCAGTTTGAACTTGGCGAAGCGTTCCGCCAACTCATGATGAAACCGCGCGGCGTCCGCTTGGTGCTGAAAACCCACCACGAAGTCATCAGCCCAGCGGACGACAATCATGTCGCCTTTGGCTTTTGTCTTACGCCAGTGTTGCACCCAGAGGTCGAACACGTAGTGCAGATAGATGTTGGCCAGCAAAGGCGAGGCACTGCCGCCTTGTGGCGTTCCTTCTTCACTGCACGACCACTGTCCTTGCTCCAGCACGCCCGCGTTCAGCCACTTACGGATGAGCCGCACGACGCGCTGGTCAGCTACTCGGTGCTCGATGAACTTCACCAGCCATTGATGGTCCAAACCATCAAAGAACGAGCTGATGTCTCCGTCCAGCACCCATTCCACCTTTCTCGTCAGCAAACCGGCGTACAAGGCGTCCAGCGCATGGTGCGGACTCTTGCCTGGTCGGTAGCCATACGAGAAGCCGAGGAAATCAGTCTCGTAGATTCCATTCAACACCATGACGGTCGCGCGTTGAGCTATCTTATCTTCCAACGCGGTGACGCCGAGCGGTCGTTGCCGCCCGTCATCTTTGGTGATGAATCTTCTGAGCACTGCCTTCGCTCGATAAGCCCCGCGCCGCAGCCGCGCGGAGAGGCCGGTGAGATTGCTCTCCAGGTTCTCTCCGTACTGGCGCCACGTTTCCCCATCGACTCCCGGAGCCGCATCACGCTTCAACCCGTAATAGGCCTCGCGCAAAGTGCTCAAGTTGTAGATGTGGTGCATGAGGCTGGTGAACTTCACCTTCCTATCTTTCACGGCTGCTTGCCGTATCCGCCCCAGCGCACTTTGCACGACTTCCCGGTCCAGTGCCCGGTTCGTGTTTTGCCGCGGCGTCTTCCCTTTGGCCAGACCCCTTCGCTCCACTCGCTCCGCCATCGGCACTTCGACATCGTTCGTCGCAGGGCCAACTTTGTTCGCGGGCTTCGTCGCTACTACGGGTCTGTCCGACTTCCTGCGTCCGTTCATCATCGTCGTACGTCCTTAGACTTCTCGATGCGACCCAAGCGTGCCGGCTTGGGTGGTCGCAGGATCTCCCGGTTCTCGCGCAGGTTGCTTCCGTACATGCCTGGGGTCTCTGACCTCGCGGGATACCAACGCCCCTTGCCAAAGCGGAACGTTGGTTGTGGCCTTCCCCTTTCTCCTACAGGGTCGGCATCCCGATCCAAGTACATTTCGCGGCTCAATACCCAGCCTGCACTTTCCCCTGTCAACGCTTCGCCTAATGGATCGCTCCACCCGACGCATGACTCGGGGCCGTCACGGTTGGCTAGACCTTTAACGTTTGAAACTTTCATTCAATACAACCTGCCGGTTTATCCCGGCGCACAGGAGATTTACCAATGAAGAAGAACGCACTTTTAGGCTTATGCCTGGTAGTGCTTGCCATAACACCTGATCAATTATCAGCCGCCAACGGATGCCAGGCAACTACTAGAATGATGGTTGTATCCGCAGTCGCTCAAGGCAGGAGCGCCATCACCGGTACCGTGTTCGGCGAAGCACACCGCCCTGTACCGGACGTTTACGTGGAGTTAACCGACGACTTCAACTCGACCATTAATCGCTCAAAAACGGACGCCTCGGGCCGTTTCGCCTTCAACGGTCTTATAAGCGGGCGCTATCGGGTTAAGGCGCTGCCTTATGGCACCGGCTATTTGGAGCAGACACAGGAGGTCGTACTTACGAGCGTTTCGGTGGTACCCGGCAGCGGAGCTGACCGCCAGAATATTGACATTGTGCTGAAACTCGATGAGCGCTTCAACGCCAGCCCCTTTGCTGTGGTTGCGGGGGTTGTTTTTGCTCAGAACGTACCGGAACCTGCCAGAAGACTGTATCTTGAGGGTGTCAGATACCTGCGCGAGAAAAAAGAGCAGGAAGGTTTCGAAAGTCTAAAGAAATCACTCGAGATTTTTCCTAGCTACTATTTGGCGTTAGATCGGTTGGGTGGGGAGTACGCCACGCGCGGCGTCACGAATCGCAGTTATTACGAGGCTGGACTGGTTCTCTTAACAAAGGCTGTGGAGGTTAACCCGCGCGGCACTTCCAGCGTTTTTGGTCTGGGATGGACGCAGTATCAACTTGGTTTGAATACCGAGGCCATTGAGACCTTAACGCGCCTCACTACACTCGCCCTCAAGTCAGCCGATGCCTATCTGTGGCTGGGTAGAGCGCTAAAACGGGCTTCGATGCTGGATAGGGCTGAGGAAGCCCTTAAGCGCGCCAACGAACTGGGCAAAGGCAAAGTCGCCGAGATTCACTGGCAATTGGCCGGTCTCTACAGCGATCAGAAGCGTTATACGGAGGCCGCGGACGAATTCGAGCTATTCCTGAAAGCGGAGCCGAAGGCCGCAGACGCGGAAAAAATCAAGGTCTTAATCAAGCAGCTAAGGGGGAAAGCTACCGCAAAGTAGTCGGGTTGTTCGGCTTGGAGCATTCTAAACTGTAGGAGTCGGGGAAGAGGCTCTATGCCGCCGCGGCCAAAAATCATAAGGCGCAAAAAAATAAGCCCATCCGGAATAACCGGATGGGCTTTTCAAGTTCAGAACCCAGTTCTGAGTTTAAGTGTTAGAACACAAAACGGAAGCCAAAGCGCACATCACGCGGCCCCTGGAAACCATTGGTCCTGTTGTAAGTGCTCTGTAGGCGATCCGGCCTCAAAGGATTGTTAACGAAAGCGAGCACCGCGTCCCGGATACCACCGTTGAATATTCTCTGGATGGTGGCCACTTCATCCCCGGTACCAATACTAGATCCGGTGATGTTGTTCGGACTGAGCGTCGTTGCACGCTGTAGCTCGTTTTGTTCGTTGAACAGGTTCAGGAAGTCAACCTCAGCAACTAGGGTGTATTTCTCCGCGAAGCGATACTTGTGTCGGACTGCGAAGTCCGTCTGGGTAAACGTTTCGGTCCGACCCAAATCGCCCAGACCGTTCACCACGGTTGGGTTAAGGTTGAAGAGAGTAACTACCTGCGTGATCGGTGTCCCTGATGTCATCGTTGTGAAGCCTGAAAACTCGGTCGTGTTCGAACCGGTCCAGGTTGCTGTATAGGCCCCATAAAACTTGAACACGTGTGGACGATCCGTAGGCAGACGGCCATCGATCGGGTCGCCATTAAGTGTGAAGGCCTGGAACGGCAGATCGAACAGACGACTTACGTTCGGGCTGACACGTCCAAACTCGAGCGAGCTTGCCAGGCCGGAGTAGTTACCGAACAGGCGGCTGTAGGTGTAATTGGCGTTGAAGTAGTAGTTCTTGGAGAACCGTTTGTCTACCTGCACTTCAAGCGCGTCGTAATTGCGAATGGCCTTGACCGAAGGATAACCGAAATCCTTCGCTACCTGATCGGCTAGCCCGAAACCTGGATTGCCGATGATGTAAGCCTCGCTGCCATCCGGCGTCGGGATGCCGATGTCCTCAATCGCGCGATCGACGACCTTGTGCGTGTAGCGGCCCCTTAAGAGGAAATTACCACCCAACTCACGCTCCATACCAACCGTGAACTCCGTCTGACGCGCTGCTTTTATGTCCGGATCGACGGCGCCACTGCTAAACAGATTGTCGCCAACGAGGTTGGACGGAATGCGGAAGTCAAACTGGCACCGAGAAAGGGCGTTGGGAGCGCGGAAACCCGTGTCTGGGCAAGTACCGCCCAGCACATCAGGAGCGCTGCCGATAATCTGGGCCAACGTGTAAGAGTCGTATCTCACCCCGGGGAAGAGCTCGAAGTAATCGCGGCGGAAGAAATCACCGCCGAATGAACCGCGCGGCAATTCATATTTGAAGCGATCATAGAACCAGCCATAGCTGGCGAAGAGCTTCGTCTTGCCATCGCCGGTCAGGTCATACGCAAAGCCGAGACGCGGGGCCGGCTTGGATCCCCAGCCGAACGTGATCCCCGGGTTCCCTGCCGAGAAGGTCGGAACGTCTTCCTTCTCAATGCGGATGCCGAGATTGAGCGATACGCGGGGGGTCGGCTGCCAGCTATCCTGAATGTACAGGGAGTTGCTGGCGCTGCTGGCCGTACCGATGGTGCCGAAGCGTTGCAGAATTCCAACGCCGATGTTTCCTGGCGTCGGGTCTTGCCCGGTCTGGTTCGCGATGCTCTGCGTGCCGTAGATGAGAGTCAACTGGCCTACGTTGGCATAGCCCTGCTCAGTCGTGTTGGCGATACCGTTGTACTGGTAACCACCCTTGAAATTGTGACGACCACCGAAGCCGCTAACGAGGTAGCTGAGATCGGCGTCGAACGTCTTGCGGGTCGAGACGTCAAAAGGAGTCTGAAAGTTCGTGGCGAAGTTCTGGAACCCAGCAAAGCATCCAGCGGATTGGGCCACACTATTACTACCTGCTGAACTGCAAACCTGGCGCAAAGTACTCGGGATGCCGTAAGAGCCCAGTTTCTCGTTCAGGAATGTGCGACCAGCACGGAAGTTGATAACCGCCTTGTTGGTCGGTGTCCACACGGCGGAACCCGCAATGTTGTTCGAGTTCTGACGGCCACCCTGCTGGCCGAGGAACGCGGGACCGACCAGCGTCTGGCCACCAAAAACAGCCTGCTGCGGCGACGAGGTGGTTTCGGTAACGGGCGGCAACGCACCACGGTCCTTAATCGGGCTCCAAATGAACCTGCCCGTCAGACGGAGACTGTCGACAGGTGCCGCGTCGAGGCGAGCTTCCGCGAACGTAGTCGTGCGTTTGAAGCTGTACGTTTCAGCTTGGGATGTCGTTCTGTTGCGCGGATCCGGGGAAACGTAATTTATGAGTCGCTGGATGTTCTGGTTCTGGTTTGAATAACTTGTAAAGAACCACAAGCGATCTTTGATCACTGGCCCGCTTAGGTTAGCAGTCGGAAATGTGTCCGTGCCTCCATCCTTGGGGGGCGTGATGTATTCAGGTATGTCAACGAAAGTTGAGGGCGTAGCTGTAGCACTACCCGACCTGAAGTTGCGGAGAAATGGCACCGGGTTAGCTTGAAGCGTACTCGGGCGAAACCCAATACCAAACTCACCGTGCCATTCGTTGCTTCCGCCTTTGGTCACCACGTTGATCACGCCGCCAGTCGCGCCGCCGAATTCGGCTTCGAAACCAGAGGACTTGATCTGAACTTCCTGCACGAGGTTGAAGGGCAGGTTGTCGTTTGCTCTCAGAACGCCGGTGCGGAAGTGAGTCACTTCCTGACCGTCGATGATGAACGTGTTTTCCGAGCCCGACGCACCGTCCACCTGGAAGCCACCATTCAGCGGCTCTGGGCGAGTCGACGGAGCAATCTTCAATATACTGCTAAAGCCGACGCCTTTTGGAAGTAACTCGGCAGTCCGCGAGGTAATGTTTGTCTGAATCTTGTTGTCAGTCGGGTCGATAGTCAACTCGCCTGCCGTTGTAACGTTAACGGTTGTTTGGACGTCACCCGCTTGTAGTGAGATGTTGACCGGGGTGGTCTTGCCGAGTACTACCTCGACGTTGTTGTTAGTGGCGGCGCCGAAGCCCGAGATAGCGGCTGTCGAAACCGAGTAAACGCCTGGCGGCACGTCTCGAACACGGAAGAATCCGCCGTTATCACTCGTTACCGTGCGGGAAAAGCCGACCGTAGAGTCACTGCGCGCGCCCTCGCTACGACCGGTGCTTGTAACAGTCACGGAAACTCCCGGGACAACGGCGCCCTGGGGATCCCTGACCGTGCCTTCCAAGTTTCCCGTCGTCTCCTGGCCGAAGGACACTCCGGCAAGGCTGACAGCGAGTGCTGCGGCAAAAATCAACAGCTTAATCGTTCTCATTCTCTTAATCTCCTATTAGGTTTTACTTTTTGCCCCTCTTGCCCTGCGGTCTCAAGGGGCGGCGTTGGAAAATTCCAAAATTTCAACGAAAAATCGTCTATTGACCCTTTCGCAATTCCCATGCCTGCCTGGGCTGCGCCCGCGATT
>CAZVHN010000486.1:0-12328 GCA_964626895.1 uncultured Chloracidobacterium sp.
TCAGTCCGTCGATCTTGTGGGTCCAGATCGTAATCTCCGCCCGGCCCCAGCCGAAGCAGATGTCGGGATGATGGCCTTGCTCTTCCGCAAGATCGCCAACGCGATCGACAAATTCCTGGGCCTCCCGGAAGTTCTCGAACTTGTAAGCCTTGCTCAAGTGGTGCTCGTTGGCGACTTCCCAGCCAATAACTTGAGATAAGAGTTTCTTGATTTCCTCACCCTTAAGCGGTGGCACGCCACCGCGACAAGGAACACACTCTCGACTTGCCAGTTCGTTCATATCGTCTCCGCCCCGAAAGCTGCCTTTCTCAAAATTGCGATCTGACCCGCATGATAAAGATCGTGCTGTATCACCCCGTGGATTGTTACGTAAACGGAAGGCATGTTTTGCAAGATGGGTTCATCCAGCCGCACTTCAGTGAGGAACGCAATCGATTCCCTCAGTTTGTGATGACCTTCTATCAGCGCGGCTTTGGTAATGGCCCAGGCCGCCTGGGTGGTGTTAGTAACGGGAGGCCAATCCTCGGCTGTGGAAAGCTCGGCTCGATCTCCTCCGAGTCTGCGGCGACAGGCGTCTTCCCAGGCCGCAATGTGGACTACCAGCTCCCAGATGCTGTGAACGCCCGCCAATGGATGCGCCGCCGCCTGCTTAGCGGTTACCCCCTCAAGAGTTTCGAGCACTCCAGGACCATGCCATGCTCCGCCTTCAAACGCCAGTTTCAACTGCCCTTCAATTCTCTCGATCTCGTTCATATTGGTGGCTCGTCGAAACATTGTAGGGGCGGCACTCCGTGGCCGCCCCACGTCTTCCGCAACCCATCTCTTTCGAGATCAGCTTATCACCGCGGCTTGGGGTGCCCACGGAGGGACACCCCTACAACCCTATGTCGATCGAGAATCGCCTTTAAGCTCTTCCAGATCGGCGCGCAACTCCTCGCGCTCGGCGTAGAGCTTTGCAAGTGGACCGGGTAAGGCTACGAGCTCGGCCTGATCTGGTTCAAAACCACGCTCACGCATCTGACGTTCAAATTCGTCTTCGACTTCGCGCAGTCGTGCTTCAAGCCGACCTTCCCGTTCATGTATCTGGTAGCTCATTGGGCTTATTCTACACGCAATCTCAGCTCTTCTCCCATCGTCATTGACCGCGCGCATCAGAGGAAATCACGCGCGCTTGGCCGCCGGGTGCGTGACTTGCTAAGAACGCTCTTTAGCAGATAGTCTTAACCCAGCCTTCAGCAATTAACCAAACATATTCCGGCAGACCCGGAGTCCCCGCGCGGGCAGCCTGCGTGGGGTGGTAGAACGCACCATCGCTCACGGCGGTTGGTTCTGTCTATCAAGGCCGCTTCAAGGAGGACTTGTGGCAATTCTTCATCCCTTCAGTGCTTTGCGTCCGCCACCTGAGCGGGCCAAACAAGTGTCTAGCGTTCCCTATGATGTCGTGAACACTGAAGAAGCCCGCCAGCTGGCCTCTGACAAACCTTTGAGCTTTCTACATGTATCGCGTCCGGAAATTGATCTGCCGGAAGGAACCGACATACACAGCGACGCGGTCTATCGCAAGGCAGCGGACAACTTTCAGAATTTGATTAAGAACTGTCCGCTGGAAAATGAAGAACTTCCCAGTATCTATCTTTATCGACTTATCATGGGCGAGTTTGAACAGACTGGCGTAGTGGCTTGCTGTTCTGTTGATGAGTATGACAAGGATGTAATTCGTAAACATGAACGCACGCGCCCAGACAAAGAGGACGATCGTACCCGGCATATGCTCGCCTTACGAGCGCAAACCGGTCCGGTATTTCTCACCTATCGCGCGCGGCGTGATATCGACACGATGGTAATGGAGACGATGATGGCCAACGCCCTCTACGACTTCACGGCTGACGATGGGATACAGCATACAATCTGGCGGGTTCCTGATCCGGTGCGGTTCTTGCAGGCCTTTCGGGGTGTCCCCTACCTTTACATTGCCGACGGCCATCACCGCGCGGCCAGCGCCAGCCGCGCACGCGCCGAACTGAAGGACCAGAGTTCCAGTCACACAGGCGACGAAGAGTACAACTTCTTTTTGGCCGTAATCTTCCCGGACGATCAGCTGCAGATTCTTCCCTACAATCGGGTCGTGCGAGACTTGAATGGTCAATCAAAGGATGAGTTTCTCTCCAATGTGAAAAGGGTCTTTGAAGTATCGGAGAGCGGAGCTCCCACACCTAAAGCGCCCGGTAACTGGAGTATGTATCTTAGGAACGATTGGTATGGTCTAAGTTTGCCTGCGAATGCGCCGAAGCCGGAAGGCGCGGTGGCTTCATTGGACGTCGCGCTGCTTCAAGACCGATTGTTAGCTCCGATCCTTGGGATAAAGGACGTGCGCACCGACAAACGAATCGACTTTGTTGGCGGCCTGCGGGGCACGAAAGAACTTGAGCGCTTAGTCGACGAAGGAAAGGCCGCCGTCGCCTTTTCGTTGTATGCAACCAACGTCGCGGACCTTTTGCGCGTATCTGACGCGGGCGAGATTATGCCGCCGAAATCAACCTGGTTCGAGCCTAAGCTGCGGGACGGGCTGTTGATACACAGTCTCTGATTGCCGATTGCCAATTGCCAATTGCCGATTTGATGAGGTCCACAGGCACTTATAATCGCCAGCTAATAATTCGTAATCGCCGCCCGCCAATTGGCAATCGGCAATTGGCAATCGGCAATGACATCATGAAGGTCTTAATTGCTGACAAATTCGAACAGTCCGGGCGCGATGGTTTACAAGCCATCGGCTGTGAGATTTCGTTTCAACCAGACCTGAAGGACGAAGCGCTGGTTGAGGCGATACGCAAGGAAAACCCGGATGTGCTGGTAGTGCGCGGTACGAAGGTTACCGAAGCCATGCTGGCTGCCGGCCAAATCAAGCTGGTGGTCCGAGCGGGAGCAGGCTTCAACACGATCGACGTGGCAGCGGCGTCACGACGAGGGATCTACGTTTCGAACTGTCCGGGTAAGAATTCGATTGCTGTGGCGGAGTTGGCCTTTGCACTGATTCTGGCGCTGGATCGCCGCATCGCGGATAACGTGATTAGCTTGCGACGCGCTGAGTGGAACAAGAAGGACTTTTCCAGGGCACGTGGTCTATACGGTCGGACGCTCGGCCTGATTGGTCTCGGCAAGATCGGGCAGGAGATGATCCCGCGAGCGCATGCCTTCGGTATGCCGGTTATTGCGTGGAGTCGGAGTCTAACTCCGGAGCGCGCCGCGGAGCTGGGAGTTGAATATCGAGCGCAGGCCGTGGACGTCGCCAGAGAAGCAGATGTGGTAAGCGTGCACCTGGCTTTGAATCCAAAAACGAAAGATTTTATTGACGCCGAATTCTTTGCCGCGATGCGTACAGGGGCTTACTTTGTCAACACCGCGCGGGGTGAAGTAGTGAACCAGACGGCGCTGGTTGAAGCAATGAGGAGTCGCGGGTTGCGAGTGGGACTTGACGTGTTCGCGAACGAGCCCACCTCCGCAACGGGCGAGTTCAGCGATCCTATTCGTGAGGAGCCAAATCTCTATGGCACCCATCACATTGGTGCTTCAACCGATCAAGCGCAGGAGGCCATCGCCGCGGAGACAGTCCGCATAGTTAGGGAGTTCAAGCAGACGGGTAAGGTTCCGAACGTCGTGAATCTGGCTCGGCAAACGCCGGCGACCCACCGGCTGGTTGTGCGGCATCTGGATCGTCCGGGAGTGTTGGCCAGTGTACTTGAAGCGCTCAAAGCTGAACAGATCAACGTGCAGGAGATGGAGAATATCGTCTTCGAGGGGGCTGCTGCCGCTGTCGCACGCATCAATCTCGATAACGCACCGTCGCCGCAGACGCTGGAGCGCTTACGCACCGAAAATGCCGACATCATCGAACTCGATCTGCTGAAGTTGAGCAACGAATGAATACCACTCTCATCACCGGCGCCTCGAGTGGCATTGGCGAAGCCTTTGCGCGAAGATTTGCGGCGCTGGGCCGCAATGTTCTCCTGGTGGCGCGGTCTGAAGACAAGCTTGTTTCATTGTGCAATGAACTCGGTCGCATCAGCAGCATCAGGGCCCAGTATGTGGCAATAGATCTTTCGCAACCGGAGTCGCCGGCACGTTTGTTTCAGGAGACGGAAAAGCGTGGACTCGTCATTGACATGCTCGTCAACAATGCCGGCTTTGGTTCAATGGGGGAATTTACCAAGCTTGATTTGGCCCGCGAGCTTGAAATGATCGACTTGAATGTGAAGACGTTGGTTGATTTGACATATCGATTTCTGTTGCCGATGCGCGCTCGTAAACAGGGGACAATTATCAACGTTGCTTCTACGGCGGGGTTTCAACCAGTGCCCTTCATGGCGACGTATGCAGCCACTAAAGCGTTTGTGCTCTCTTACTCGGAAGCTTTGTGGGAGGAGAATCGACCTCACGGAATACATGTAATGGCTCTTTGCCCGGGCGTGACCGAAACAAACTTTTTTGAGGCTGCGCAGATTCAAATGCCCCCCATGCGCGCAGCGCAGACACCGGAAGACGTAGTTGACACGGCATTGCGCGGGCTGGCGCGCGGCAAGAGTCACATAGTTTCAGGCTGGACAAACCTTCTCATGATCGAATCAGAGCGACTGGTGCCGCGTTCCTTCGTCGCCAGGATGGCTGGGCGAGTCTTAAGGCCGTACTTTGGCGACGGAAAAGAGGAAATCACTGGCACTAAGACCAGGAAGGAGTAACTAGTAATGGTAAGCAAGCAATCTCTGGTCAGTGGAGGAAGAATGACTGAGCGGATTTTTAACTTCAGTGCCGGCCCGGCAGTATTGCCGTTGCCGGTTTTGGAAGAGGCGCAGCGCGACATGTTGGCCCTTCCCGGTGTGGGCATGTCAGTGATGGAGATCAGTCATCGATCCAAAACCTTTGACGAGATTTTCAGCCGTGCCGAATCCGGCATCAGAGATTTACTGGGCGTGCCGGATAACTATCACGTCCTTTTCCTGCAAGGTGGTGCGAGCCTGCAGTTTTCCATGGTCGCTATGAATCTTCTACCGGAACACGCCAGCGCTGACTACGTCATCACGGGCAGTTGGGGCAAGAAGGCATTGAAAGAGGCCAAGCGCTCAGGTTCCGCGAAGGTCGCGGCTACCATGGCGGATGGCGGCTTCACCAGGGTTCCCACCGATAACGAGCTGACTCTGGATCCGAACGCGGCCTACGTTCACATTACTACCAATGAAACCATTGAAGGCGTGGAATGGAAACAAGAACCAGCTGTGGGTGATGTTCCACTCGTGGCCGATGCGTCCTCCGACATTCTGTCGCGCTCGATCCCGGTGGAGAAGTACGGTGTGATTTATGCGGGTGCGCAGAAGAATATGGGACCCAGCGGCGTCACACTCGTGATACTCCGCGACGATCTTCTGAAGCGAATCCCCGAGGGTCTCCACACGATGCTCGACTACCGCACACACGTGGAGAATAAGTCGCTCTACAACACGCCAAACACCTGGGGCATTTATATTCTCAGTCTGGTGTGCAAGTGGGTGAAAGACAAAGGTGGCCTCTCAGCAATGCAGCGAGAGAACGAAGAGAAGGCCACAATTCTTTACGATGCGATCGACTCGACGGACTTTTACCGGGGGCACGCCGATCCCGACTCTCGTTCTTTGATGAATGTCACCTACCGTCTGCCTTCCGAGGAACTCGAGAAGAAGTTTACCTCCGAGGCCACGGCCCAGGGCCTGGATGGATTGAAAGGACACCGTTCGGTGGGTGGAGTAAGAGCGTCCATTTACAATGCTTTCCCGCGAGAGGGCGTCGAGGCGCTGGTCGGGTTTATGAAAGAGTTTGAGCGAAAGAACGGATGAATTGTAGGGGCGTCCCTCCGTGGGCACCTCACGCTATCCGCAGATTACGCAGATTACGCAGAAAGACTTAGGCAGTAAAACGACGAAGTCAAAAACCTTTGTAGCTGGCCCGTTTCTTCTAATCTGTGTAATCTGCGGATAGTATGGGTGCCCACACAGAGGGGGCGCCCCTACACCGCTTCATGGAAACCCGCCAGCAAGAGTCTTCTTCTGACAATGAGTTTGTGACCTTGCGCGTTTACGCGGCTGGCACCGGCTCGCGGCTAGACACTTATCTTGCAAAGCACATCGAAGGCTGGAGCCGTGCGCGACTGCAACAATTGATCGAGGACGGAGAGGTCCTGGTCAACGGGAGATCTGCGAAGTCTTCACAGAAGCTGCACGAAAATGACGAGATAGAAGTAGAGCTGGTTTCTTCTCCTGCAGTCACTTTTGCTCCGGAAAACATTCCGCTGGCGATCGTTTACGAAGATTCCCACCTGATAGT
The DNA here is from genome assembly GCA_964626895.1 of uncultured Chloracidobacterium sp. Lineage (GTDB taxonomy): Bacteria > Acidobacteriota > Blastocatellia > Pyrinomonadales > Pyrinomonadaceae > PSRF01. The sequence goes on from CAZVHN010000486.1 coordinate 6,352, forward strand.
GGTCAATAAACCAGCCGGCCTCGTGGTCCATCCGGCTGCGGGTATACATTCGGGCACGCTGGCAAACGGGCTCGCGTTTCATTTTCAACAGCTTTCAAGACAGGGTGGAACAATTCGGCCGGGGATCATGCACCGGCTCGACAAAGACACATCAGGACTGCTGGTCGCCGCCAAGACGGAAGTGGCCCATGAGAAGCTGGCGGACCAGTTTCGCGCTCGCGAAGTGTTTAAGTCTTACGTTGCCCTCGTTCATGGAGTTGTAGCACACGACAGCGGGCGGATCGATCAACCCATCGCACGCGACCCGCGTAATCGGACGCGCATGGCTGTCATCCGCGCCGGAAGGTCGGCGTTGTCGCTGTACACCGCTCGGCGTCGATATGATCGATTTACTTTACTCGATGTTGAATTGAAGACCGGACGCACTCATCAAATTCGAGTGCATCTCTCCTGGCTGAAGCATCCGGTAGTGGGCGATGAAGTCTATGCCGGGGGTCGCGACAATACAGTCAGGGACCCGAAATTGAAAGCCCAGATTCGCAAGCTGGGCCGGCATTTCCTTCATGCCGAGCAACTAGGATTTCGTCATCCAGGCACGGATAAGCCAATGAAGTTCCAGGCGTCACTGCCTGCTGAGCTTGAACAACTGGTTGCGATTCTGGAGTCCGAAGCGAAGTGATGCTAAGACGAACGGTAATGAGAGTGGTCACGCAAAGACGCAAAGTGGGCAAAGCCGCAAAGAATTTTCGGATATGAAAATCCAGGAAATACAACGCCCGCCTTTGCGACGCGCTTATCTTTGCGTCTTTGCGTGTTTAAGGCAGGGGCTCGAAACGCTTCACGAGTTGTTTGAAGCGGTCGTCGGATCTGATGTCATCGAAAATGGGATCGACTCGTATCAACACAAGCCCCGGATGCCGGCTCTCATAAGCTTTGTTGAGGTATTCAAGCGCTCGGTCCTGATCTTTAAGTCCAGCGTAGATGATCGCCAGGTAGAGCCCGGAAACATAGCGTCGCTCTGAGAGAGTCTTTAACCGTTCCAGAATCGCTTCCGCGTCACCTCGTCTTCCCGCCGTGCCGTAGACAAATCCCAGTGAAGCTGCGACCTCGGGATCTTTCTCAACCGACCCGTCCTTCAATGGTCCCTCTCCAGGAGACTCTAGCAAGCCGCGAAGCTGGCCAATGGCCTCTTCGTGCGATCCTTTTTTCGCATACGCCAGTCCCAGGTAATGATGCGCGACCCAGAAACCCGGATCGATCTCAAGCGTTCGCCGGTATTGAGTTATGGCATCGTCATATCTGTGTTCAAAGTAAGAGTAAAGCCCGGCGTTTGAACTGATGATCGGAGACAGCGGATCGAGTTGCTGGGCTTGCTCAATCTCCTCCCGTGCCCGGTCAAACTTTCCCATCTGGACCAGATAGGACGCGTACCACTGATGAGCCGTGGGATATTTTGGATTCAATTCCAGAGCTTTTCTGAAATCTGTTTCGGCGCCCCGCCAGTCCCAGTCGTAGGCCAGCTTTACAAAGGCCCGTGAGGTGTAACCTTCGGCGAGAAAAGGATCGATGTCCACCGACTTCTGGGCGGACGCTTTGGCGAGAGGCATTTCGTTCACGGGCGCGACCACTCCGATATCACAAAGCAAGGCATAGGAATCGGCGAGACCGGAATGCGCGAGGGCGTAGGTGGGGTCCCTTTCCTGCGCAGCTTTGAAGTGCTTGATCCCATTGCGCAGGCCGGCTTCTCCACGCTTGTTCCAAAAGTAACGCCCCTTCAGATAAAGTTCGTACGCTTCGGCGTCCTTCGTATATCTCTTTGAGAGTTTTTCTTCGTCCTGGCCGGTCAGTCGAAACCTGAGTTTTTCGGAAATTGTGCGCGAGATTTCATCTTGCACTGACAAAATATCCGACAAGCTGTTGTTGTATTCCGCGCCCCAAAGTTGAGATCCGTCTGAGACATCAATCAACTCCGTCTTGATCACCAGGCGATCGTCCAGTTTAACGAGGCGGCCCATCAGGACGGCTCCCACTTTCAGGCTGCGGCCTACTTCAGTCGGATCTACGTTACGTCCCTTGAACCTGAAAACAGCATTGCGCGACATGACCTTAAGGTTGGGCAACCGCGAGAGGCTATTGATGATGCTTTCCGTGATCCCGTCAGAGAGATACTCAGCGTTCGGCTCGTTGCTGTCGTTAACGAAGGGTAGGATGGCAACCGAGTTGATCGGGGGCCGGGAATATTTGAAGTAAATCGCTGCACCCGCCAGCACCAACAACACACCGGCGAAGATGATCAGGGCTGCAGTCATCTGGCGCCTAATTTTTCCCGGCCGCTCCGCGGGCAAAACCATGGGAGCAGACTCTATTTGCGTCTCGCCAACTCTCGATCTCAAAGCTGTTGCGACCGGCGCGCGACCGGTTACCTGCGTGCGACGCGGGCCCCCGTCTAATTCCGTGTCGTCACGAAGATGAGATCCGGAGACGGTAAGTTCTTCTCTTAGCTGCTCAAGATCGATCTTTAAATCGGTTATGGTTTGGTAACGCTTGCTCCGGTCTTTGGCGAGTGCCTTGGAAGCTATCCGCTCTAGTTGTCGAGGGACTTCGGGCGAGTGGTGCGACAGTGGTAATGGATCGTGATCTATTAGGGAGACTCTGGTGTGACTATCGGTGGGCCCCTTAAATGGAGCTCGACCTGCCACCATCTCGTAAAGCACGACACCCAAACTAAAAATGTCCGTACGTGTATCAACGGCCTCACCCTGCGCTTGCTCGGGTGACATATAACCCGTGGTGCCCAGGATCGCCCCCGGAGTAGTATTGCTAACGGTTATCGTCACTGCTTCGGGGTCGGAAGAAGGCCCTTCTCGTTCCACGAGTTTTGCCAGACCAAAGTCCAGTACTTTGATCAGCCGATCTCGTACGAACCGGTCGTTACGCAGCATGATGTTTTCCGGCTTGATGTCGCGATGAACGATGCCTGCTGCATGGGCTGCCTCCAGGGCCATGGCTACCTGAATGGCAATTCCGATCGCTTCATCAATCTTTATTTGACTCCGCCAGAGACATTGCCGCAGCGTATCACCTTCGATGAACTCGGTAGCGATGTAGTAGGTGGATTCAGTCTGGCCGATTTCGAAAATGGTGAGAATGTTCGGGTGATTGAGAGTAAGTATGGCCCTGGCTTCTTGTTTGAAACGACGCAGCCGGCTTTCGTCTCGCGTCAGTTCAGGCGGAAGTACTTTGAGGGCGACTTTGCGATTATGTTGTTTCGTATCTTCGCCCAAAAAAACCTCACCCATTCCGCCCCTGCCGAGTCTCTGGAGGATGCGGTAGTGAGCGATATGCTCAGGCATCTGGGCAACGTTTTCGGTCGATGAGTGATTGGGTGAATCGGGCATGGAAGGAGCTTTAGCAATTGCGCAATGCAAGTAGCGCTGATTCTCCAGGACCTGGGCATTGTATCATCGCGTCTGGTGTTCAAACTATGGGTGAGAAAAGCTCTCCGAAGACAGCGACGCGCGCTTGGTTTGTAGCTCCCGTGTGTGCTTTCATGTCGGCGTGGCGTATAGCCGGTTGCTCGGATTCCGTACGAGGGCAACGAGTGTAGGTGGCCCCAGCATCGAACCGCAGGTCATTTGCCAGGCCAAATCTTAAGCAACGCTTAGGTATTCTTAGACTAATCAACTATGACTTCTTCAATGTCCGGTTTCTGGTGCAGGTTGTTATTTGTTTTTTGCGTGCTCTTCAGCGCGTTGCTTAGCGCCCAGGCGCAGCCGGCCAAACCAAGAGCCACTCCGCCTCAAGTCGCGGGACAGGACCCCGACTCAATTACGACCTTCATCCGACGGGTTCGTCTGCCCATCACTGTCGTCGACAAGAAGGGGCAATTTGTATCCGGGTTGAGTCAGAGCGATTTTCTCGTCCTGGAGGACAAGCTTCCTCAAAAGATTGAAACGTTCTCTGATGATTTGGGCCAGGACTCACGACTTTACGTCGCGGTGTTGATGGACACGTCTCCTTCGACCGCAGGCAAGCTGAAGTTTGAGCAAGAGTCGGCAATGAATTTCATACAGACCGTAGTTCGGCCGCGAAAAGACCGCGTGCTATTTGCTACCTTCGATCACGAGATCGCTTTGAAACAGGATTTTACGGACAAGCTTGATTTGCTTGATCGGGCAGTGTTCGGTGTTAAGAAGCTAGGAACTCAGACGGCGCTCTACGATGCCATCTGGCAGTTCTGCGACGAGAAACTGCGATCGGTTTCAGGAAGACGTGTGCTGGTAGTGATCACTGATGGCCAGGATACGTACAGTCGCGCCGATCTGCGCGACGCGATCGACATTGCGCAGCGAACTGAGACTACCATCTTCGCGATATCAACCAAGGCCGGGTTAGCAGGTGCAGTGCCGGGCGTGCAGATGGGACAGGTCCACGACAAAGCAGATAGCAATCTGGTGAAGCTCGCGGAAGAAACGGGAGGAATGGCATTTTTCACTGGTGATATGCTTGCACTTGAAAAATCATTCAACCGGATTAACAAGGAGTTGCGGGCCCAATATCTCGTCACCTATAAGCCTTCCAACGATCGTTATGATGGAAGCTTTAGACGTATCGAGGTTAAGCTTGCTAACGGACAGGACGGTTTGAAAGTGCGAACAAAGCATGGCTATAAGGCCATCGCGGATGCCGTCAGACCTTAAGAGACTCATAATCGAGGCCGATTTGTTTACTGGAAGTAAAAACCGGACTTTAGCCCTGGTTGTCCTTGCGGCCCTGGCTTTCGTGGTGTTGGCCTGGGAGCGTCCTCTGGCCCAGCAGTCATCAGAATCAGAGAGTGCGCAGGACAAGAGTCGTGCAAGACGGACGAGTGACACCCAAAAGCCTGAGCCCTCTCCCAGCCCAACGCCTAGCCTTAAAGATGAATTGCCGCAGGACTCTGATGAAGTCGTGCGGGTTGAGACAAATCTCACCAGTATCTTTTTCACGGCGGCGGATAAAAACAAGAGATTTACAAGCACGCTCAAAAAGGAAGACCTGCGCGTGTTGGAAGATGGGCAGGCCCAGGAGATATTCACCTTTCAGCAAAACACGGATCTACCCCTTTCGGCTGCGATTCTGATTGATTGCAGCGCCTCGGAAGAACGAACGCTCCCGGACGAAAAGGCAGCTGCGCGCTCCTTCCTGGAAGCGGTGTTGCGACCCGGAAAGGATGAAGCCGCGATCGTATCGTTTACAGGTGAGGTCACGCTGGAACAGGGATTCACAGGGAGTCTCGACCGTTTGCGTCGCGCCATCGATCGGGTGGACTTTGTGCCTCCCACCGGCTACATCGGGGGTGGCATTGTGGTCGGTGGAACGCCGCCGATCTCGGATACCAATCAAGCGCTTGCTGGTTCAACGGCAATTTGGGACGCCGTATGGGCCACCTCCAGAGAACTGCTTCAGGACTCTGCCGATAACGCACGGCGTGCAATCATCCTGCTCACCGACGGCGAAGACACTATCAGCCAGGTAAAGATGCAAGACGCCATCGAACGCGCCCAGAAAGCAGATGCGTTGATTTACACTATTGGCATTGGCGATAGTTACAACTTTGGGGTCAATGAGGGTGCCTTGCGCAAGATTGCCGAGCAGACCGGCGGCCGCGCTTATTTCCCGCATAGCGACAGAGAGCTTCGCGAAGCCTTCGCACAGATTCAGAGAGACCTGCGCGAGCAATATCTAGTGGCCTATTCCCCTCTAAACAAGGCCCGCGATGGCTCGTACCGTCGTATCCAGATTGAGATCACTAATCACGAACTGCGTAAGCAGTTGAAGCTCAACTACCGGCCCGGGTACTTTGCCAAAACGCCGGGAGCTGGGACTCCATCGAAAAAATAGCCTGTCGGGCAAAACCCCTCCTTTTTTGGAACATTTCTGATGGAGACAAACGTGAACCAACCTTGTTATACTCTTTTTAAAGTTTTCTGAGGCTTTT
>CAZVHN010000487.1:0-12498 GCA_964626895.1 uncultured Chloracidobacterium sp.
TCGAAACCGGTCTTCCCGTCTCGATCGCCGACGATCCACTGGCTTCAGTGGTGCTCGGGACAGGCAAGATGCTCTCTGACTTTGACCTCTTGAAGAGGGTTAAGTGGGAAAACACTATGACCAGTGGAATGTAAGGAGCGCAAATCGTAAATGGTAAATCGTAGATAGGAAACAAGTTGCGGTTCAAGTAACGGCTGGCCATTTAACGATTTACTATTCACGATTTACGATTTACGAATATGGCAAGCAGTCGTACCCAAAGAGAGATTCGTCAGCGCGCACCTATTTGGCTCGTGATGCTGCTCTTTGCGAATCTGATTGTGATGGCCATTGACGCCCAGGACAACTTCACCAAGCAAAACGTGTTCAAGGGCGGAATTCAGGCCGTCGCTTCGCCTGTGCAGAGGGCAACTTCCTGGGTGAGCGGCACGGTAGGCGGTTTCTTCAGGCAACTTGTCAATTTTGGTAGTACAGCTTCGGAGAATGAGCGGCTCACTCGGCAACTCGCAGCTAGCGAATTAGAGTTTCGAAAAGCACAAGAAGCAGTGGCCGAGAACGTGCGTTTGAGGGAACTGCTCAAACTCAAAGAAGAGTCTGGTTACGACCAGGTTGCTGCGCGAGTTATTGCTCGCGATGCCTCGGTGTGGTTCAACACTGTCACGATCAGCCGCGGCACTTCCTCAGGTATCGCCCTCAACATGCCGGTCGTTACGCCCGGCGGAATTGTCGGCCGGGTGATTGCGGTTAGTCCCTGGACTGCGCAGGTGATGCTGATTACTGACGAAAAAGCAGCAGCCGGGGCGATCATCGGAAAGCTTGGCGAATCAGGAGCCCTGGGATCGGTTAGAGGTCTCGGTAACTCAGGTCTTGTCGAGATGCGGTATGTCTCAGGACTCCAAAAGGTCTCAACCGGCGACTACATCATGACGACCGGTCAGGACGGGATTTATCCGCCCGGACTAAACGTGGGAGAGGTGGTTGAGGTGAAACAGGGCACTGCCACTCAACCACATCAAATCTATATCAAGCTGAGCGCGCGCCTGGATCAATTAGCTGAGGTGGCGGTGCTGCTCTATCGCCCGCCGCAGCGGCCTGCACCCGAACAGGCGCTGCCGAATGTGGACAAAACAAGAGTGGTGAGCGATAAGTGATGAGATGAGAATCATCATCGTTCCATCTTGCTTATCACTTATCACCCATCACTTCTCATGCTTACGTAATGCCTCAGTTTAAGACTGCTGCGATTCTCGGGATCGCCATCATCCTGCAGCTCTCGCTACGAGAGGCCTGGCCTCCACTCTCCTATATTGACTTTCCCCTGATTGTCGTTGTTTATATCGCATTGCAACGCGAAGCGTGGCAAGCCTTGATAGTTGGCACGATTGCCGGTCTGGCGATTGACACTCCCAGCGGCGGTCTTCTGGGCGCGGGAGGGTTTTCAAAAACCCTGACCGCCTACTTGATCTACTTCGCCGCCACTCGAATCAACCTTGAAAACGCGCTGTTGAGAATTCCGGTCCTGGCCGCGGCGACGCTCATAGACGGCGCGATATACTTTTTTTGGCAGCGGTCGTTAGGAAATCCCCCGTCTGCTCCCTTCGTGCAGACCATCTCCTATAGCCTCATTGGAACGACTACGGTGGGAACTTTCGCACTCTACATGCTCGACGCGATCGTTTCCGAACAGGTGAGCCAGCGTCGTCAATTTGCTTCGCGTCGGCGAGGCGCGCGCCGGGGCACGAGCGCGTTAAAAAGGCGGTAAGACAGCTAAACAGCGAATTCCGTCATCGCATTGCCGGTTTGATTTTTACAATGAAGTTTGTTGACACATCTCAAAATCTTCGCGGCAGGCTGATGGCTGTCCAGATCGTTGCAGTGCTGCTGCTAAGCGTGCTGGGCGTGAGGCTTTATCTCCTGCAGGTGGTTCGCGGTCGTCACTATGCGGAGATTGCCCAGAACCAACGAATCAGGTTGTTGCCCGTAGCGGCGCCGCGCGGCATTATCTTTGATCGCAATGGACACCCGCTCGTCGATTCCCGTCCTATCTATAACGTGATCCTCTCTCGCGAAGACGTAAGAGGTAAGGAACTAAGCTCGCTGGTGCAGCCTCTATCGGAGGGTCTCGGGCTGGATGCCGACATCCTGCGTGATCGTTTTGAAGAAATAAAATCCCTCCCCGCTTTCGAATCCATTCCGGTGAAACAGGATGCCACTCCGGGTGACATCGCCTGGGTAGAAGCGCGCGAACTGGAATTTCCCGAACTGCGGGTCGAGCAACAACCCCAACGCCGCTACCCGCCAAACGGTCTGCTGGCGCATGTGCTTGGCTATGTTGGTGAGATCAGTCCCGTACAGTTGAAACAACCTGCATACAGAGAAAAGGGGCTGAAGCCGGGAGACGTAATCGGTCAGAGCGGTCTCGAGCAGAGTTATGACGACTTCTTGCGCGGACGTGATGGCTATCGAAAGGTTGTCGTGGACAGCCGCGGCAGGATCCAGGATGAAATCGAGATAGTTCTGCCGCAACCAGGCCAGGATCTGATTACGACCATTGACGTCGATCTACAATTGGCCGCCGAGGAGCAACTGCGTAATTCAGCAACAAAACGCGGCGTCATTGTCGCCATGGATCCGAACAATGGTGAAATTCTGGCGCTCGCCTCCGCGCCCACCTTCGATCCCAACCTTTTCTCCCAGCGCATTGGCACCAAAGAAGGCCGGGCTGAGTATGTAGCGCTGCTCAATGATCCCGACAAACCGCTGATCAACCGGGCGGTACAGAGCCGCTATCCTCCCGGCTCGACCTGGAAGATTCCCATGGCCATCGCAGGTTTGCAGCAGGGCGCAATCACACTTGACCACTCAAACATTCTCTGCGGCGGCGGCATTACGATCGGAAACAAGTTCACACGCTGCATGGGCAATCACGGCACGCCGGATATAAGGACCGCGATTACGAGGTCCTGCGACGGCTACTTCTACCGTCTTGGATTGAAGATGGGTCTCGAAGGCATTGTGGCCATGGTCGCCCAGTTTGATCTGAACAAACGAACTGGAATCGATGTACCCAACGAAGTGAGCAGCCGTACGCCGGCGGAGTTTAGGGCGATCTTTGATCGCCGCAATCAGAGCTGGAAAGAAATCGACACGGTCTTTGCATCGTTCGGTCAGGTTTACGAGGAAATGACGCCGCTTAGTATGCTGCGCACAGTCGCCGGAGTAGGTCTTCGTGGCAAACTCTACGTGCCGCATTTTCTAAAAGAGCTGAAGCCCGCGGGCGAGCCGGGTACGCCGGAATACCGTCAGGCTCGGGGATTTCAGCCGCTAGATTCATCCCGCCCCAATCCCAAGATCGTCTCCATCCCCGAGGAGATCAGCCAGGCGGTAATGGAGGGCATGTGGGGTGTGGTCAATAACGGGGGCACGGGCGCGGGTATTCGCATGGCTGGTTTTGACATCGCAGGCAAAACCGGCACGGCGCAGGTAGTGGGTCTCGGCAAGGATGTTGGTAAGAACAAAGACCATTCCTGGTTTGTTTCGTATGCTCCCGCCTTCAAGCCGGAAATTTCAGTGATTGCCCTGATCGAGAATTCCGGTTTTGGAAATCGACACGCTGCACCTGCCGTGCGGAGAATCTACGATGTTTACTATCGCAAGACCCGCCATGAGGAACCGCCCGGCGCCGTTCCTGTAGCCAAGACCGCAAAGCCGACACGGAAGGCTCCAGAGAAACCGCAGGACATTCAGACAGTTGAGGGGCAATGACGGTTATTGCCAATTTCCGATTGCCGATTGAACAATTGCCGATTGCCAGTTGGCGACTATGCCAGTCAGAGTCTTCTCATTCGTAACTAGTACCTTCTGAAACTAATAACTAAGACTATGATCACACTACTCGGCAATCGGCAATTGGCAATTGGCAATAGTCCATGTCTGCAATTCTAGAAAAAAAATCACTCAGAGACTTCGACTGGTTGCTGGCAATGCTGGCGATTGGCATTGTAGCTTTTGGCACTGTTCAGATTCGCTATGCGCAGCCGCAGGAAGCTTACTGGGTTAAGCAACTCATCGGACTGGGCATTGCCTTGGGGGCGATGATTCTGGTGGCAGTCACCGATTATCGGAGGCTGCTCAACATCGCGCCTGCCTTTTATTTTTTTGGCCTGATACTTCTGGCGCTGGTCTTGATTCCTGGTATCGGTCTGAAGATCAATGGCCAACGTGCCTGGATCAAAGTCCCCGGCGTTGGTCAGTTTCAACCATCGGAGTTTGTCAAAGTAACGACCGCCATGATGTTGGCCTGGTACTTCGGCAAACATCGCACGCAGGCACTCAGGATCCGCGAAATGGCGGTCGGGGGTCTGATTCTGGCCTTGCCCTGTTTTCTGATCCTCTTGGAACCCGACGTTGGCTCGGTGATTACTTACCTGCCTATCTTGTTTGTGGTGCTTTTCCTCTCGGCCATCCGGCTGCGGCTAGTTGTCGGAGGAATAATTCTGGCCTTGGTAATGCTGCCAGTTGCCTACTGGGTGGGAGTGAAGACAAATTTTGTAAAGCCTTATCAACAGGAGCGTATCAACGTCATTCTCGATCCCGAGAAGGCAGATCGGCGCGGCTTTGGCTATAACACCTGGCAGTCAATCCTGACCGTTGGCGAAGGCGGACTGCTCGGAGCCAAAACCACCTCGGAACATTCTCAGAGCAGCCTGAAGTTTCTCCCGGAGCCCCACACTGACTTCATCTTTGCGGTGGCGGCTGGTAACGCTGGGTTTGTCGGTTGCATTCTGGTGCTAATGGCCTACGCCATCCTGCTTTCGCGGCTGATCACGGGAGCGCGACGGGCGCCAGACCGCCCCGGAATGCTAGTCATTATGGCAATTGTCGGTGGGTTGATGTTCCAGGTATTCATAAACATCGGGATGGAACTCGGGCTTTTGCCGGTCATCGGCGTCCCATTGCCCCTGATGAGCGCCGGCCTCGCCTCGCTCATCGCGACTTTCATTGCCATCGGTTTCGCGATCAGCGTTCAGCTCAGAAGGTTCGTAAACTGAGACTTGCTATCACGTCATTTCAGTGAAGGACGCAATGGAAGAGTTTAGCTCAAGGCGAGAATCCAGGGGCCGTTAATTCCTATTGCCAGCCCGCACAAAGCGTGTCAGCACTACCCAAAGCGACACCTGGGAACATTGCGTTTCGCGTTCTAGGCTGCTTCGGTTATACTTCGCTCAGCTCGCCTGCCGGATGTTTTCATTTTAGGCGCTTCAACGCGCCTGAGACTTTTGAAGCACGAAAAGCAAGTAAGAGAGTTTTCCGTGCGCCCGAACCGGCGAGACGCGGAATTTGTGGTCGCCCACGACGACGAATTGGTTTTTTTCTTTTTGAAGCGGCTCGCTGGGCTGGATGGCCCTAAGCACGATGCGCGGGAGTGGAGAGTCGATTCCCTTCGCAGTCCAAACCAAAGCAGAACAGGTTCGAGCACATGAGGGCGCGGTTTCTTAGACAGTGCAGCTCCCTCGATCTCGTTGAGAATGTGCTCCCTGTAGCAAAGTTGGCGTTTTCGATGCGCCAGAACGGCAGTCAGGGTTTCTGTTGAACAGTTCAAATGACCTTCGCGCTTTCGACGGAGTAAGTCCAAACTGGGACGCTCGCGAGCGCAACCTGCAAATAACTCACACACGGCCGGTTGGCAATCTATTTACAGACTCGCCTAAGCCGCGGCCAACAATTTCCACTGAACAAAACGCAGTGGGGCGTCTAACCGTCTCACTAATCTCGCGTAGAGCACGCGCCTCGCTCTTTGAGCTAGATGGCGGGCTTGTTTCGCGCAACTCACATTTTCAAAAGAATGCTCGGCCCCGGAACCAGCAGACGGCGTGGCATCGGAAGCTGAAGTTATCAGCCTACTCTTCCACACGGGCAAACAAGCATCGAGTCTTGCGGCCGGCATTCCAGGAGACACAAGTTACAACATGGCAAAAGAATTAATCGTAAGCGTCAACGGACGCGAAAAGAAAATCGCGATCATCGAGGATGATCAGGTTACGGAGTTTTACATCGAGCGTGGTGAAGACAATCAGGGCATTGTCGGCAATATCTACAAAGGACGCGTGATGCGCGTTCTGCCGGGCATGCAATCGGCCTTTGTGAATGTCGGTTTGGAACGCGACGCTTTCCTTTATGTCTCTGACTTCTTTGACGAAGAGGAAGAGTTTGAACGTATTGTCATCGACAAGGCCAAGAAAGGCGAAGCCGATGCAGGGCGCGCCGCAGCAGAACAAATCGCCCTCGGTCGCGTGGAGCGCGAACATCACATCGAAGCTACTCATGAGCGTGCTGAGCCACTTCGCGAGGCGGAAGTAGAGGCTGTGCTTGGTGAGGTGGCCCCAGTTGCGACAGAGCAACCAGCCGAAACTGCGGACACTGGTCGACGGCGTAGTCGGCGCGGCCGCCGTCGCGGACGTGGGAGAGATGGTCAGGAAGCTCCCGTCGAGCAGGCAGCGACAAGCGCTGCGGACGTTCAAGAGGAAGAGGTCATCACACCGTTTGTCGAGACTGACCCTTCAATCCAGAGAATTGTCGACGAAGAGGAGATAGCCGCGGTAAACGGCGAGATGTTTAAAGATGCACGGTTGCAGGAGCGGATATTTGATCAGATCCATGCCGTCGAGTTCAATTTCGAAGATGATTATCGTAACGCGGAAGTGGGCTCGGTTCTTCCGTCAGGTAGCTATCGAGATCCTTCATTCCAACGAATCCATGATGGGGAGGACACCAGCGATCAGGGACGAATAATGATGCGAGCGCCGGAAACGATTGCTGCGCATGTGAAGAGCTTTGTTGACAGTGTTGACGAACAGACCCTTCCTGATGGCACTTTTCAACGCATAAGTGACGACGAGGAGACCGAACAGATGTGGACTCCTTCGGCGATTGATGCCGAAGCGGACGAGGAGACGGAAGCACTGGGATTTGCAGCGCGAGCCGTGGAGAAAATTGTCAGCGTGGCGCGGGGGAAGACTGGAACTCGAAAGCCAGCGGCTAGTAAAAGCACCAAGGCCAGAGCCGCAAGCAAGAAAGCTCCTGCGAAGAGAAGTGCCAAAAGCGTGAGCGATAACGCGGTTGATTCAGAGTCCCCAAGCGAGACGACCGCAGACACTGATCTGGAAGATTTGGACGTACGGGTTACCGGGAATCGTTCTCGCGGTGAATTCGCGACGCGACGAGGCGGCAGAAGGCGACGCCGTCCCACTTCAAAGCCAAAGACCACCGACGGCTCTGACCATGACGTTCCCTCAGATGGGCAGGACGAAGAGGGGGAGACTCCAACAGATATCACGCCGGTTGAGGAAGCGAAGCCTGCTGCTCCCTTGGAGAAGCCGGCAGCCCCCGAACCAACATCTCGCGACCGGGAGCAGGGTCCTCGCAATTATCCCCGCTCTCAGCGAAGAGATCGGCAACAACCAACGATTACGGATCTGCTGGATGAAGGACAGGAGATTCTCGTCCAGATCGCTAAGGAACCGATTGCCAAGAAGGGTGCCCGCATCACTTCTCACATCGCGCTGCCGGGTCGTTTTCTTGTCTACATGCCAACGGTGGAACATGTGGGGGTCTCTCGGAAGATCGAATCGGACAGCGAACGACACCGGCTGCGGAAGCTCATCCAAATGCTGAGAGCGGAAGAGGATATTCCGTCGGGCGGTTTCATCGTGCGAACGGCCGGTGTAGGCATAAGCGAAAAGGATTTGCGCGAAGACGTGCGCTACCTGGTAAGGACCTGGCTGGAAATTCGAGCGGCCGCCGAAAAATCGAAGCCGGCCTCGCTGGTGCATCGCGACCTCGATCTGGTCCAGCGCATCCTGCGCGACCAGTTGTCGGATGATTTTTCCGCGATTCGAGTCGACTCCGAAGAGGAGTACGCCCGCACTGTGGAGTTTGTGAATCGCATTTACCCGCGCATGGTAAAACGCGTCAAGCTTTACACGAAGGACCAGCCAATCCTGGAGGCCTACGGCGTACAGGCCGAGATTGATAAAGCCATCAAGCCTAGAGTCTGGCTACGGTCCGGCGGCTACCTGGTAATCAACCAAACCGAAGCGTTGGTGGCCATTGACGTCAACACCGGCAAGTTTGTTGGCCGTGGGAGCGGTCGTTTGGAAGACACGATCACGCGGACCAATCTCGAAGCCGTTGACGAAATTGTTCGGCAGATTCGTTTACGCGATCTGGGCGGAATCATTGTGCTGGATCTGATCGATATGGAGGAGCGGCGCAATCGCACGCGGGTTATGCAAGCCTTGCAGGAAGCGTTGCGTCATGACAAGTCGCCGACGAAGGTCCTCTCTTTCAATGATTTTGGTCTGGTAATTATGACTCGCAAGCGGGTCAAGCAGTCTTTGGAAAGAACGCTTTGTGCTCCTTGCCAGTACTGCCAGGGCGCCGGCCTGATCAAATCTCCGCAGACGGTTTGCTACGAGTTGCTCGAGGAAGCGCGACGTCTGGGAAAAGCCATGAATGGCGACAAAGCCAACAAACAAGCGACGCTGCGTATCAATCCGGAAGTGGCGCGAGCGCTGCGCGGCCCGGAACGCGACGTGTGGAATGAGATTGAAGAATACCTGGGCCCGGTGGATATTAACAGCGATCCCACGGTCCACCAGGAGCAGTTCGATTTCGCGTTCATTTGAGTTGTAGGGGTGTCCCTCCGTGGGCACCCCGAGTCGCGAGAAAACGCGGGCGGCCACGGAGGGCCGCCCCTACAACTGTAATGAGCAAATTGGGAAATCTTTGGAAGACAATGATCGCGGGCGGCGCCGGCGTGGCCGCCCTCGCAGCGATGAATGCTACCATCCGGAAAAACGCGAGCGATCCGGATGACAGCGCGCTGGGTGGCGAGGCCCGTTTTTTCGATTGGAAATACGGCAAAATCTTCTATAAAACGGCGGGGACCGTACACTCTGGTCCGCCCCTGGTTTTTATCCACGGTGTCGGCGCTGGTTCGTCGAGCTTCATGTGGAGGAAAAACTTTGACGTGCTGGCGCGCGATTTCCGGGTCTACGCCGTTGATCTGCTGGGCTTCGGATTTTCTGACAAGCCGAGTACGGCCCCTTATTCCGCCGACCTCTACGTTGATTTAATCACCGATTTCATACGCGAAGTAGCAGGATATCCTGCGAACATCGTTGCCAGTTCCCTGGGAGCTGCCTACGCCATTCGCGTGGCCGACGAACATCCGGAGCTAATCAACTCAATGGTGCTGAACGCACCCACCGGCGCTGACAAATTAAACACGCGGCCGGGAATGGCGGGCGCAGCGTTTTATGGACTGTTGCAGTCGCCCGTGCTTGGCACATCGTTCTATAACGTGATGGCCAGCGAGCGCAGTATCCGCGATTACTCACGCAGGCACTTGTTCTATGACCATCGACGCGTGACTAACCGGGTGGTCGCAAACCTCTACGCCAGTAGTCATCAGCAGGGCGCCCAACATGCTATCGCGGCTTTCCTCTCTGGATATCTGAATACAGATACCCGGGCTGCTTTCTCACGATTAACTCAACGCGTGCTGCTGGTTTGGGGCAAACAGGACCAGACGACTCCGCTCGAACGGGCGGTCGCACTACTTGAAGCAAACCCACGTGCCAGCCTGGAACTGTTTGACTATTGCCGGATGATGCCCGAGCAGGAGCATCCGGAGAAATTCAATACCCTCGTTCGGGATGCCTTCCTGGCGCGCTCGGCGGCGGCTTGATGTCACCCACGCCAAACGCCACCCCTAACGTCAAAGGCAAGACCCGCTCGCCACAGAGAGTGTGTGGAGAAGACCAAAGAGTAGCTAAGGTAATTTACAGGTAAGGAAGGCGGACCCTGTCCCCGCCTCAAGCTTGAAAGCCACTTAGCAACGCTTGGGAGATTGAGGTTCGACCATTTGCGAGCCATGTGAGGAAACTCCTTTGGGAATGATTGAGTTGCTGTTTAAGCGATCCTTATTTTCGTCGTAAGAGCGGGGACAGGGTCCACCTTCCTTACCTGCAAGTTAGCGGGGCTTGAGCCGTCCTCCAAAAAATTGCATCCCAGTATCAGACGCTGGTAGCGACCGTCACGTGGCTAAGAGCTTAGCCTCAAACTTTCTAACTAAGACACTAATCGCAGGATTAAAACGTTGACACTGCTAAGAGTCTTTCACTAAGATGAGCCACCTCGTATTTAACCACCGCACAAGTTGTGGTAGGGTCAGTTGGCGCGGTGTCGCTCTTTGCTCTGGTGTTCCACACACAATGATGCGTGCTGCAACACGCTGGTTTCCGATTCCAAATAAGACCTGAAGTCAATCTAAATTCGAAACAGGAGAAAAATATGCGCAACGCTCTGCTTCGCTCCTTTGCCGTGCGGGTCAAAGGATTAAGTATTTGTCTGCTTGTGACGCTCGTATTTGCCACCGCAGTAGTGGCACAAACCCAAATCACCAGCGGTACTATCCAGGGAACGGTGCTCGATGCAAATGGCGCCGCTGTTCCCGGCGCAAGTGTGGAAATCAAGAATCTGGATACTAATGCCACTACGAACCTATCGAGCAACGAGGATGGCAGGTTTGCAGCGCTGCAACTGCCGTCCGGCAGATACAGCGTAACAGTTGCGAAGCAGGGTTTTGCAACTCTGGTACTCGAGGACGCCAGCCTCACGGTTGGCCAGGCTATTAATCTTCCGCTGTCGATGAAGGTTTCTCAGGTAGAGGAACGTGTAACCATCACGGCGCCGACGGTCGATACAGTCAAAACCGAATCGAGCACGACTCTTAATGAGAGAACTGTTAACAATACTCCGATCCTAGGCCGAAAATTCGAGGATTTGCTGACGCTGACACCCGGCGTCAGCGTGGTCCAGGGTCCTGATGGGGACGAAATTACTTTTGCCGGACAACGGGGCATCTTCAATAACGTTAGCCTTGATGGCGGTGATTACAATAATGGTTTCTTCGGCGAGCAAGCGGGTGGTCAACGGGCTGCCATAGACATTCCCCTGGATGCCGTCAAAGAATTCCAAGTCATAGCCACCGGAGCCAGTGCAGAATTCGGCCGGACAGCAGGTGGCGTCATTAACGTCATCACCAAGTCAGGTACAAACGAATTTCACGGCAGCTTGTTTCACTTCCAACGTCTCGAAGCACTAACGGCTAACACGTCGGATGGGAAGCCTCTTACGGACTTCCACCGTGAGCAATTTGGCGGCACCATTGGTGGCCCGATAAAGAAAGACAAGGTCTTCTTCTTCATCGCTAATGAGAACATTCGTGAAACCTTAACGCGACCAAATTTGAGTGAACCGCTTGGAGCAACACCATGCCCGGTTACTGCTCCAACGATCATCGCTAACGAGGCGCTAATCAGTTCCAATTCCGACTGCCAGCGGCTGGCGCTGCTAAACTTCTTCAAGACAAGTTTGAGTCAGGATGATGGCCAACCAGTGCAGCGTCCGGTTCGAAACTCTGCATTCCTGGGCAAGATCGACTGGAATCTCTCCTCCGCTCACAAAGTCGCCTTCTCGTACAACTTTGATCACTCGCGCAACGAGAACCAAACTTTCGATGTTGAGACCTACGGAAACTCCGCGAATGGCACTGAAGGCCCCTCGAAGATTCACGTCTTCAACTTCAACCTGTTTAGCACACTGTCGCCGACGAAATTGAATGAGGCTCACTTCACCTACTCCCGGGAGAACCGACCTCGCGCTGCGACAGATTCGAATATAGCGGCAGATATTGGAATCGGCGGATCACCAAGTAACCGGCCAGGGGCCTCCTTCCGCTTTGGCAACCCGTTCTTTCTTCAGCCTGGGATCGATGAGTTGTTTTGGCGCACGCACCTCCGAGACACTGTGTCGATAGTTGCCGGCAGTCACACGGTGAAGTTTGGTGGCGAGTGGCTTCACAGCCTGAACGATCAGATCTTCCGTGGCTTCTTTACAGGTCGCTACATTTTCGACAGCGTCCCGGGGTTTTTACGCTACGTTTCGCCGGCCGCTCTGGGAGCGGGATTTGGCCCTACCGTTGCAGAGTGTAGTAACGGAACTTTTGGGGATATCAGGATACCAGCCTCGTGCCCTACCGGTTTCTCCTCCAACAACGCGTTAGCTTTTGGTCCAGGCCCGCTCCTTGGCATTATTGCCCGTGCAGGCAGGAGCGGACCGGCGGGAGATGAAAACGGCGCATCAAAGTTTGACAATGAGGACTACGGCCTGTTCATTCAGGACAAGTGGCAAGCGAAATCGAATCTTACCTTGAATTACGGCCTGCGTTGGGAGGCTCAGATATTTCCGCAGCCTTTCGTGCCACCGTCTGAAACAGCCTACGGAAGATTCCTTAATGACCCGAGGTTCCCTTCTGACGGGACGCTGCCCAGCCCGAAAAAGGAGTTCCAGCCTCGCGTGGGTTTCGCCTGGGATATCAGCAAGACGGGCAAATCCGTATTGCGGGGCAGCTATGGCATCTATTTCGCCAGA
>CAZVHN010000488.1:0-2718 GCA_964626895.1 uncultured Chloracidobacterium sp.
AAACGCCAGGCTCACCAGTAGCGTGAGCGTGGCCAGAATTCTGAAGGGCATCTTTGACAAGAGTTAATCTACCTCCTGAAAGATCTTGGGGTTGAGTTAGAGGCCGACCAAAGTTGAAATTCGTCGCGGACTGAGCCAGAAAAACCTTGAACTCAGCTCGTCGGCAGTGAGCTGAGATATGGCGTCTTGCGAGGACTCAGAAACGGTGGCTCAGGGCCGCCAAACATATGTCAGCAGCTGTGGCTAGTCAAGGGGGGACGCGCTTTTGCAAAGTGGCAAGTCAGGCTCTCGCTTTGGCTTTGGGTTTTTGTGGCAGCAACGGAATCAAGCACCGTAAGGCGCTGTTCACTGCCTCCGAATCGGGGAAATACGCTCGCACGTCTGGCTCTAACATGACCGCGCCATCTTCGAGTGTGAAGTGCTGTACCAGTGTCGTGCCATCGGTCTTGTGAATCGTCACCGTATGCCCGCGCCGATAGGCTTGATAGTGTTTGCCACGCACCCCGCCCCGAAAATCATATTCGGGGCGCATCTCATCATCAGCTTGCTGCCGTGCTTTAGAAGTCTTTTCTTTCTTCATATATTTTCCGTTCCGCCTTGGTCGCTTTGCGACAACTGATGAGGCGAATGATGAGGCGAATCTTCTGCCGACGTTCGGCAGTATGCTAGGCTAAATCGTAAGCTTCTTTCAGTATGTCGCGCACCACCGAATGAGTGGCTCGGTCGAACGGAATCGGGAAAGAGATGGGATTTGCGCCCGCATTGTATTTGTAGGTCCAGCCTGGAGGCTCAATGCCGGCTTCCTCGAGGCGCTGCCTTACTGAGTTGTAGAAGTCAGAGGGGGCGTCCTCGGCACCATTCCGACCGCCTGGCAGATATACATATACACCGTTTGCCCGGGGCCACATTGGCAACCAGCAGCGACGACCTTTCTTGAGCGAGACGTAGCTCTGAGCGCTATAATCTAGGCGCGAGGATCCCACATTTTCAATGCTGTATTTCGTGAGGGCATCCACGGTAGCGAGAAACGTCGGGTTGCTGTTCGCTTCCCACCAGGCACGGTCTCTAGGTTGTCCGCCTTCGCTCCGCGAGTTCTCCGGTTCGTCGCCGCTGTCCAGAATCAGATCGTCTGGCTGAGCCACAATGGCGGTGTCGATGGTGCAGATGTCTCCCGTCCCCTCAAGACGTAGGACCTTTAACTCAATCGCAATGAAAGGTAAAAACTGCGGCAGCGTCTCGATTACGGTCTTGTAGCGTCCAGAGAGATCCTCCGCGATCAGTACAGCAACGTGGCGCGCGTTTGGGTTCGTTAGCCGTTCACGGGCCCAGTAGTCGAGTGTGCGAAAGCCGTGGTCTGCGTCGCACTCACCCAGCATCACTTCGATTTCGTAGTAGGTGTCCAAGTCGCCGCGATATGCGAGCAAATCGAGACGTCCACCCTTGCCCTTGTAATGCACGAGTTCCGAATTCTTGATAACCAGATCGCCTAACCCAAGTCGCGATGGCTTCTCGTTAATCCAGCTGTGAAGCCAGTGCTCGTCTTTGCCGATTGCACGTAGGGTGGTGTAAGAGTTCTCAACAATCTGCATAAGTCCTCGATCCGAATTATCAATGACAGTTGATCCTCACGCTGCCGCCGGGAGCTATCTCGCGCTCGATGCGTTTGGCGTTTCGGATCTCGGCAACGCGGAGGTCATAGGCGGCTTGTAAGTTCAACCAAGAGCGCGCGTCTCCGCCAAAGTAGCAAGCCAGTCTCATAGCCGTGTCCGCGGTGACGCCACGCTTCTCGCGCACAATGTCATTTATGCGTGGGGCGGGAACATTCAGCGCTTTAGCCAAGGCGTTCGCCGTCATGCCCAGCGGAATCAGATAGTCCTGGCGAAGTACTTCGCCAGGGTGTACGGGTCGCATAACATTTTTGAACATCGGCGTCCCCCTCAGTGATAGTCCACCTAGAAAAAGAGGCGGAACGGGAGCGATGCTCTCACAGATAAAGGGTAGTTCAAGAACTGCTACAGACCTGATCGGTACTGGTCTGGAGTTAACTGGAATGGGATCTCTCAGGTTGGAATGTCTCGCAGGTCAGATAAGGAAGGGTGGTTTACCCCCGCTTGCTTGGCGATGGGAGTCGGCGGGGGTAAACCACCCTTCCCAACCTGCGAATTTAAGCAACCCGAGAGACTTATTCCACGTCTTCCGGGCCTTCCTCTGTCCAGCGGAAACAAACCTAAACAGATTGGCGATTCTTGACTACTACGTGAATGCCGTCTCGTGGCCGCAACGACATGGCGGGAAGGATTGACACGGGATGATCCGGCGCGAGGGGCAGTCTGAATCGTTGGCCGATGGTCGCAAGCACAAGCACGATCTCCATCATCGCGAATGTGTTGCCGATGCAGAAGCGCGGCCCGCCGCCGAAAGGGAAGTAGGCATACTTCGGCAGGCTGCCGGCAAATTCTTCGGTCCAGCGCTCCGGTTGGAAGACTTCCGGCTCAGGAAAAAAACGCGGGTCGCGCTGCGTCACCCACTGAAACATGAAAACTTGCGTTTTCCGAGGCACTCTAAATCCACCGATCTCACACTCCTCAATTGCTTCGCGGCCTAGTCCGTAGGCCGGTGGGTAGAGTCGCATCGCTTCCCTGGCAATCATGTCTGTATATTTGAGACGAGGCAGATCTTCCAACGTTGGCAGTCGTCCGCCGAGCACGTCATCGAGCT
>CAZVHN010000489.1:0-3548 GCA_964626895.1 uncultured Chloracidobacterium sp.
ATTGGGGTAGTCCTTCAGACGAAGAATATCTTCAATCTCCGAAAGCTTTTTGACGAGCGACGCGGCTCCCGCGGTCGCGGCCCCGGAATACACCACCGGAGCTTCCGCCTCTGCTTTTCTCGCGGCGAGCCGCGCTTCTCGGGCTGCCCGCGCGCGCTGACGAGCCTCGGCATTCTCGGTGAGGCGCCGACTCTCGCGAACCGGATCGAAAGACGAGATCATGTCCACAAAAAAGTTGGCCATATCAAAGCCGGTGCTTTCGATACCCTTCAACTGATCGGCAAAAAAGAAAGCGAGCAGTGCGCCATTCTCATAGTCGTCGGCGAGCTTGGCCAAGGCGTCGTCCTGAACCGCGCTCATCGCGGCCCGATTTTCCTGGACTATCGCGGTGCGCGAGGCATCGTCCGGGGCCCTATCGAGTTTGCCGCGAACTTCGCGCGAGAGGGCTTCAAGCCTTCTTGATTCCTCGAACCGCGCGTCAGCCGCAGCGACCAGCGAGCGCGAGACTACGATAAATACGTCGGGTGTGACTGTGGCGCCTGTCTTCTCACGCTCGCCAATGATCTGTTTGATTTGGTCTCGCCGGCCGGCGATCGCCTGGTTGAATCGCAACATCAGCGGGTCAATTACATACTGAAGATATGCTCGCCTCAATTCCGAGGAGACCGGTTCCGTTCCTTCGGGAAGGATTGCGTAATACTCATCGCCAATCACGCGGAAGTTAATCGTTCCCGGCGCTGCCAGAAGATCCGGCACGATAAAAAACCGGCGCACATGCTCGCGCATGGTGTAGGTCCTGGCAGTGTTCTTCTTCTTTCCGCTCGCCGGGGCTTTCACGAGTACTCGCTCGTACGAAGTCGTGATCGGCCGGGTGTGTAGATAGCTGAGCACCGAGCGAATCAGTTCCGCTGTCGATGGTCGCAGCCGGTCACCTTCGGCCTGGTAGGCTCGCGTATAAAAAACGAGTCGTTCATCTATTCCCGAGCGGCGATAAAACTCTCGCACGAGCGGTGCGAAGTCGAGCACTTCCAATATCCCGCCGGGAAGGTCATCGGATCTTTCGGGTGCGTCAAGCGTGGGCGGTGGACCGAGGGCCAGCGCCAGCGAAACATAACGTGCCGCTTGATCCGCGGCGGTGGCGGGCGCAGGGAGTTTGGTGCGTTCATAAAAGGCACGCAACCGGCTGCGAAGGTCCGGATCCAGAGTCGCCAGGTCCCTTCTTACCTGGCTACGGAAAGCTGACGGCTGTCTGCCGGTCGCAACCGGATCGAACCCGGCGGCCTCAAGGGCAACCATCATGATGATCAGTCGCGGGTCAGCCTGAAACTCCACACCATAATCAGCCAGATCGAAGCCGGCGGCTGGCCGCTGCTGAAGCTGTGCGCCAGAGGGACGGGAAGCCGGAGTTGGAGTTGGCTTGGCTTGCGAATAGGCAAGACCGCTCGCCAATGACATTGTGGAAACAGTGATAACGCCAGTAAGGACTAAGGGTAAGTATTTCTTCATGAATTTCCTCACCTTGAATGGTCTACCGTGCTAAGACGACTTTTGCCTTCGCTTACGATGCTTGCGCAACAGCCACAATGTTAATGGATATGCCAGCACCGAACAAATCACCGAAAGCAGGGTGGCGCCCAGAGCAAAGGGCCCAACCACGTACCAACTCTGGACGAACATCTGGTGGTAATAGTCGCTGCTAAGGAGGCGTGGGTTCTTTATTAACTCGATTCCCTCAGCCGGGATGCTCAGAGGGCTCCCGAGCACAAGGGCCCCGAGCGCGTATGACGCCACAATGATCGGCACCAGCGTCAGGAACGGGTTATTGAGAAAAGTCCCTGCGTAGATTGCGATCTTATTGAAGCGGAACAGGAAGGCGAGCAGGGTAGCCGCAATCGTGTGCAGCCCAAGGAAAGGGGAGAAGGCGATGAAAACACCGATTGAAAAAGCAAGTGCCGTCCGCTCGGGTGGATCATCGATAGCGAGCAGACGGCGAAACGTGGCGCGAAACATAAAGAGTTTCGAGTTCCGAGTTAAGAGTCTCGAGTTGGAACAGACAAACCCGAAACTCGGAACCCGAAACTCGGAACTCTTATTTAAAGCTATTCAAAGCCTCAGCTTCGTTATCGTAAGCGTCGAACACGGTCAGGAGTTTTGTGATCACAAGGAGATCCTGGATCTTATCGGTAAGGTTCAATAACTTAACCTGGCCACCCTGGCGACTGATGGTTGTGTAGTTCGCGATCAGTTCGCCGATGCCGCTCGAGTCCATGTACTTAACGCCCCCAAGATTGAGCAAGATCTTTTTCTTGCCCTCATCGGCCAGCCGGCGCGTCGTATCGCGGAAAGCTACGCTGCCTTCACCCATTCTCACGGGTCCGTTCAGGTCGAGGATGGTGACGTCACCTGCTTGTCGTTCCTTCAGCTCAAGCTCTGCCATGACTCAAATCTCCATTAGCCGCCAGTTAATTCTTGAAACCGGGATCTTCAAATCTCGGCCCCGCCTTATTTGAATCCGTTGAGGGCCTCCGGTTCGCTCTCGTATACGTCAAAGACTGTGAGTAGTTTCGTAATAGTCAGCAGGTCCTGGAGTTTTTGGGTGAGGTTGAGCAGCTTCAATTGGCCACCATCTTTTTCGATGGCCGTGTAGCTGGAAACCAGTTCGCCGATGCCACTCGAATCGATGTAACCCACGCCCGCGAGGTTCAACAAGATCTTCTTCTTGCCTTCCTCGAGCATGCGACGGACGGCCGTTCGCAGAGCAACGCTGCCTTCGCCTATGGTTATCTTTCCCTTCATATCAAGAACGGTCACATCTCCGGCTTGACGTTCGGCAATATTCAACTCAGCCATGTTACGGGATCTCCTTTTATCGGTTAGCTCGTCTCTTGATCATGCGCACCGTGGTGCCACCTTCGGAAATCGACCAATCGACTTCGTCAAAGAAGTTCCGCATAAAAAAGATACCGCGCCCGGAACTCTTCAGGATGTTTTCTTCTTTGGTCGGATCTGAAATGGTGTCTGGATTGAACCCTTGTCCCTGGTCGTGCACGCTGACTTCAAAAGAATCAAGGGAACTCTTTACATTGATCTCGACGAGTCTTGTTTCGTCGAGCTTGTTTCCGTGAATCACCGCGTTTGCCAGGGCCTCGCGCACAGCCATATCGATCCCAAACGCGGCTTCCTCACCAATCCCCGAGCGGGTAACGAGTCCGGCAACTGCGGTGGCAGCTTCATCAATAGCCTCAATACGGCTGGGCAACGTGAGTTCTGTCGTCTCTACAGTCACTGGTGAAAAGCATGGCCTGTCCAAGAGCCACTCGACGCTGACCTTGGTTGTACTTTGGAACCACCAAAAGCTACCGGAAGTCCGAGGATTTAACACGCTGACTACCCGGATGTCAAGAAAACAGCCAGAGTCATATTTTAGTGATCTGACGGTGCCTCGACCGCACGAGCTGATGGCTGATACTAGCCCCGCACTTAAGAGACGCAACACTGAGACGACTATCCAACCTTAGCAAATTCGCAGGTTAGGAAGGTGGGCAAAG
>CAZVHN010000490.1:0-3930 GCA_964626895.1 uncultured Chloracidobacterium sp.
GAACCATTTTCAGCTTACTGCTTCCGAACAGTGGCCGACCCATTTGCCGGCCGCATAAACGTCATGAAGGTCATCAGCGGCCGGCTACAAACGGACGCCAGCGCTTTGAATTCAAGCCGGGGAACGATGGAACGACTCGGGGCTTTGCATGTCGTTCAAGGTAAGCAACTCGACAAGGTTGCTGAGGCCCATGCGGGCGACATTATTGCGTTCGTTAAGCTGAAGGAGACCCAAAGCGGTGACACGCTCTGCGATAAGCAGGCGCCGATAGTCTATCCCCCGGTTGAGTACCCCGAAGCCGCCATCGCTTTTGCCATCGAGCCAAAATCGCGTCAGGACGAGGAGAAAATTAGCGTAGCGCTGCACAAGATACTGGAAGAAGATCAAGCACTACATTTCAGCCGCGACGCGCAAACGAAAGAGTTTCTGCTCTCCGGTTCAGGTCAAGTCCACGTCGAGACCGTAGTGGAGAAGCTCAAAAAGCGTTACAGCGTCGAAGTCACGCTTCATCCGCCCAAGGTACCGTACAAGGAAACCATCACGCAGCGCGCAGAGGTTCAGGGCCGTCACAAGAAACAGACCGGCGGCCGGGGACAATTTGGCGACTGCAAGGTTGTCTTCGAGCCTCTGCCACGTGGCGGCGGATTTGTCTTCGAGGACAAGATTTTCGGTGGCGCCGTGCCGCAGCAGTTTCGGCCGGCAATTGAAAAAGGGATCGTCGAAGCAGCGCAGTCGGGGGCAATTGCTGGCTATCCCCTGGTGGATTTCAAGGTCCAGTTGATTGATGGCTCGTATCACAACGTCGACTCCGACGAGCACTCGTTCCGTGCGGCCGGTCGTAAGGCCTTTCGCGCGGCCATGGAAAAAGTAAAGCCATCGATACTCGAACCAATAATGGACGTCGAGATCCTGGCCCCCCAGGAAAACAGCGGCGATATCATGGGCGATCTAAACTCGCGTCGCGGCCGCGTCCAGGGAATGGAGACCAGCGGCAAGCAGCAAGTGATCAAAGCTCAGGTCCCTATGTCCGAGATGCTTAACTACCAGTCAACGCTGAATTCGATAACGGGTGCGCGCGGCTCATTCCACATGCAGTTTTCGCACTACGATCCGGTGCCGGGCAATCTCTCTCATAAGATTGTCGAGCAATCGAGAGCAGAAGGACGGATTCGCGGCGGGGAAGACGAAGAGTAGTAGACCCAGCGAGGCGCAGAGCGCCGGGGCAGTAGCCCGACTGTTAAGGAGGGCTCCTCAAGGTACACAAAACTCTGCGACCGCTATGGCCCGCATCGCTGGAGCAGTTCACTATCGCTGGAGTTGTCAGGTTTCATCCCAAGAATAATCAGCGGTTTGCCTTCACTCTTAATTCACCTGGGCCGGCAGGAAAGTTCCACAAATGCAGGAGGCCGAGGCATACTCAAACGGCGTACGGAGGTGAAACTTACGATGGGTAACCTAAATAGATTGTTCTGCGAAGCTGTTTCCAAGACTTGGAGCGCATTTCGTGCCCCGTAGGATCTTCGGGAAGTTGAGTCTTTGAAAGACCCGGTGGAAGGCCTTTCTTACTTGTAGCTCTTGCTTTTCTGCGACTGACACCATCTTCTGATGGCCAAAACCTTCTGCTCAAATGAATCGGGAACGCCAGCCTGCCGTTGGCCAGAAGGGTTACCATACACAAGTCCAATCGCAAAATTCGCCAGGTATTCCGTCGGTACATAGCTATCAACAACATCTTCAGGTCTTGGCGACCAAACTACTTCATAAATATAGACGGACCCATCCCGACCCTTTACTTCCCGCATATTGTACATTTCGTCATATGCACGTTTGCTGTCGCCTAGCTGAAGATAGGCTAACGCCTGATTAAAAAACGCCTCTGCCAACAATTGAGAGGATCCGGTTTTGTAAGCATTGATGAATTCTCCGTACTTCGCGGCAGCCAGCTCCAGAACCTTACGATCGCCTTCTCCCAGTCGGTGCTTTTGAATGTAATACTTCCGCTGATAATAACTGGCCAAGTAGTATCGCGCTTGCTCAAGCTCCTTTGATGATCTCTGAAATCGCGATATGACGAGGTTGAAGTGTCGACTCGCGTTGTCATTGATGTCGTCATTGTTGTAATAGAACATCCCCCGGGCCAGACACTGTTGCGCGGTTGCACATTTTGCAGGCGCCGGTCTTCTTTGCGCCCGGGAGTGCTCCGCCGACAATAGAATTAGCCCACCAAGCAGACACAGAACGAATGGTCGACGTTTCCAGACGCATTTGCGATTTGTACTGCATTGCCACATAAGGAACCTCACTTAGTTGCCTCCGGATTGGCGCTTCCCCGCTTAGCTAGTGACGCTATCGGGCCGCTTTTCCAACCCGAATGCCTTGCGGAGTATCGGTGTTCCAAGAACAGTTGCGAACAAACTAAAAACGAAAAGCATTAAGGGCTTGTCATAGGAGGCGCGAAGCTTGAAAGCTTCGAAGCTAACGTTGAGCTCGCCTTGCAAGGCCAGAATCGACACGACCAGGGCAATCACTACCGTGGTCGCAACGGCCATTCCCTTGCGTAACCCAGTGCCTTCGAGCACAAGCATCTTCCATACAAACATAAGGAAGACTCCCATTGAAATTCCCAACAGCACCGCGACTACCAAAACAAGCAATCTCGGCTGCAAACGCAAATCTCGCGCGTAGGTGTAGTCGGAAATTGGCCGACCTTTGCCATCGTCGTAGACGAAACTGAAATTAAGCTGGCTCTCCGGATCAAAACCTAAAAGGTAGTTGCCAGGCGACATGCCAGCCATTTGAACTTTGAATGTCAGACTCTCATCCTGGGAAGGCGCGATACTCACTGGTGGGTCAAAAACTATCGTGTTGCCGTCGACCCTTCCGCTTGAGGTTGCAGGAGAAACAACCCCTTCCAACAATTCCGTTGGGCTTGCCGTAACTATCAACTTCTGGACATTGATCGTGTAGCTAGGGAAATCATTGTGGAGCACGAGAGTCACTGGATGGAGTTGGCCACTCGAACAAGACTCAGGCTTGGGCTTCGGTCTAATAGTCAAAAGTCCGTTTTGTAGAACTCCAACATATAGAGGAAAGCCTACGAAAATGTCGGAATACTGTGGATCGGTGCGACGCCGCAGAGCTACCTCAGGTGGTTCAAAACGCAAGTCAACATTATATTCCTTAGGCTTGGTGTCCTTTTTTATTCCAGCTACAAAGCGATACTTAGCCAGCGATATACCGTCGGTAGCACTCGGTTGGCCTGGATCCATCACCGTCGGCTCACTCATGTGGCTAAACACGGAGCTATTTGAGTCGCACCGTTCACAGGAAACAAGTCTGAGATTTTTGCCCAACGTTTCGATTGAAACGTTGATCTCAAGGTAGTCCGAGCCGGCTATAGCCTTAAGATAGTCGTACTCAATGTTCACCGTATATGACCGGCCGTAGCGACTCACAGTATTTTTGATGGTCGTAATTGTTGGTGAGTCCTGAGCGTACCCACCCACTGCCGCGCTGAGCAACATAGCGGCAGCAACAAATAACCACTTGTTCCTCAAGTTTGACGTCATGACAAACCTCCGTATTCAACCGTTAAAGTCCCAGAGACTTCTACGCCAGTTATGCGCGGCAGCCACCGCGTGGACTTCGACCGTGGTCTAAACCGGGCGCGAGGTGGTCCTGTGCTTTGAGTGAAGGGGCGCTGTCAACCCCCCCCGAGTGTTGGGGAAAAGCTTGTTCTGTTTTCCTACGGTTGCAAGGACCTCGATTTTCGTGAATAAGTTCGGCGACAAGTGGACGCTGCCATGCTCAGGTTACTGCGAGGAAAAAGTCAGCACTACGACCATTTACGGCCGGATTTTATTCCTCTGATCAATTCTCGTCAATATTTGGTACTGGTTCATTGCACAATATTTCCATGCCGAAATTCAG
>CAZVHN010000491.1:0-2731 GCA_964626895.1 uncultured Chloracidobacterium sp.
GGATTTCGCTCGAGCCGTCGCTGCCGCCGGACTAAAGTTTATCGGCCCTACAGCAGCAGCAATGGAGACGATGGGATCGAAAACCAGTGCCCGACACGCTGCGGTGGATGCAGGCGTTCAGATTGTCCCCGGCACAGTCGAGCCTTTGAGTTCGCTTTCGGAAGCACTGAGCGGAGCAGAACAATTTGGCTATCCGGTGATGTTGAAGGCCTCGGCGGGTGGTGGTGGTAAAGGGATGCGTCTGGTCGCCTCCCCCCAGGAGCTGCAGTCAGCCTTTGATAATGCCCGTTCCGAAGCAGCCGGTGCTTTTGGTGATGCTTCGCTTTATCTGGAGAAGGTGGTCGAGCGCCCGCGGCATATCGAAATTCAAGTCTTCGCCGACTCACACGGCAACGTTGTTCATCTTGGTGAGCGAGAATGCTCGATCCAACGTCGTCACCAAAAAGTGGTGGAAGAGTGTCCCTCTCCAATAAACGACGCTCACTTGCGCCAGCGCATGGGCGAAGCTGCTGTTAAGATCGCGCGTGCGGTTGACTATGTCGGTGCTGGAACAATCGAATTCCTTGTCGCCAATGCTACTCGCGAATTCTATTTCCTCGAGATGAACACGCGCCTACAGGTCGAACATCCGGTGACGGAACTCGTTACCGGGATCGATCTGGTACGTGAACAAATCATGGTTGCCGCGGGAGCGCGCCTTTCATTTAGCCAGAGTGAAATCTGTTGGCAGGGCCATGCAATCGAATGCCGCGTCTATGCGGAAGACCCTGAGAATAATTTCTTCCCCTCGCCGGGCACAATAAGCTTCCTGCAGGTGCCATCGGGTCCCGGGATACGTGAGGACAGCGGCGTGCGGGGCAATACGGAAGTGTCCATCCACTACGACCCAATGATTTCAAAGCTGGCTGCCTGGGGCCGAAGTAGAACAGAAGCAATCGATCGGTTGCGCCGCGCTTTGGACGAATATCAGGTCGGCGGGATTAAGACGACGCTGGCATTCTTCCGCGAGATCGTCCGAGATGAGGAATTCATTGCCGGCCGACTGGATACTGGTTTCATTGCCCGTTTCAACGAGCGACGGGAGGCCGCGCGTCGCTTTGTTTCGACTGAGGCTGAAGAAATCGAAATCAGGCGCCGGGACCTGGCTCTAATTGCCGGTGCGATTCACTACGCGAAGTTACAGAGAGAAGCCTCACTCCACCGTCAACCAGCCGGCGAGGCAAAGAATCGCTGGAAGATTTCCGGCCGGACTGCGTTAATCCGTCAGAGAACCGTTATCGACAAGCGAGCTCAGAGGCTCAGAGGACCAGGCGGTGATAAAGCTTAAAGCCGAAGTGGCCGGCAAAGATCATCAGATCTCGATTCAACGGCGTGAGGCAGTAGTCTTAGCCGAGGTTGATGGTAGACGCTATAAGCTGGACCTTCGTGATTTGGGTGACAGCGAATATTTGCTGATCGACGGCAACACCGTCTACAACTGCCGCGTCGAGAACAAGAACAACCATCCCGACGACATTGAAGTAAGCTTGCGCGGCGTTAGCTACCCGGTAAAGCTCACCGATCCAAAGCGTCTCCGCAGCGCTCAGAGCGGAGCGGAACAAAACAAAGGAACTGCTCGAATCGTGGCGCCCATGCCAGGGAAAGTTGTGCGCGTACTCGTCGAAGCCGGCGCCGAGGTCGAGGCTGGTACGGGCATCCTGGTGGTGGAAGCCATGAAAATGCAGAACGAGATGAAGGCGCCGAAGGCCGGTCAGGTAGTCTCAATTCATGCGCAAGTTGGTTCTACCGTTAACGCCGGAGACGTATTGGCAGTAATTGAGTAACGCTTTTACCAGTGCTATGGAGTGCGCCGGCAGAGCGAAGCGGCGACGGCGCTTTGGATTCGCCTCTCGCTCGATACATCCAAAGCGGTGTCGCGCTGCGCTTGCCACCGCACTGCTAAAAAGTTGAGTGGCACCATCCGCTCGCTACCGCACTCGCTTCTTCCCCGGATCTGAGATCTCAAATTATCTCAAATCTCAGATCTCAGATCCGAAGTCCCAGTCGCATGAAACTTCACCAACGCCCTCCCGAGATTTGACCACTCCGGCTGACTCCAAGCAGAATGGAGCAACGAAGAACTCAATGAACAATCAAGCATCACTCGACACTTCAGAGGAAACTCTGCGCATTTTGCTTTGGGATATTGACGGTACACTCATTCGCTCAGCACGCACCGGGGCTTTCAAAGACTACACGATTCCCATGCTCGAGGGGGTCTTTGGTACGTCCGGCAGACTCGCCGAGATGAAAGTCTCCGGGATGACAGACCTGCAGATTGTGGCAGAAGCTCTGCGCCCCGAGGGCTTCACGCACGAGCACATTCGGGAGCGCATCGATCATCTGCGTGAGCGCTACATGGAGGAGATGCACAAAGCCACCAGCAACGGTGCAGAGTTCTTTCAACTCTTACCCGGGGTGCGTGAAGTACTTCAGGCGGTTGCCTATCATCCCCGTTATCAATCCGCACTGCTGACCGGCAACATTGAACCTGCCGCTTACCTGAAGATGGAACTGGTGGGTCTCTCGGAGTTTTTTCCGTTGCCCGGCGCGTTTGGTGACGAGTCGCATGACCGCCGCGACCTCCCGGCTCTGGCTGCAGAAAGAATCAGAAATCAACTCAAGCTGGATCTCCAGCCTTACCAGTTTATCGTCATCGGCGACACGCCAAACGACATTGCCTGTGCACATC
>CAZVHN010000492.1:0-6459 GCA_964626895.1 uncultured Chloracidobacterium sp.
CCGACTGTTAAGGAGGGCTCCGACGGGGGAAACGAAATCGTTGGTTGACGTGCGGCTCGGGGCAGTAGCCCGACTGTTAAGGAGGGCTCCGACGGAGGTAACGAAATCGCTGGTGAATCCGAAAATGGTAATAAGAAGTAACAGAAAAGTGCGAACGTTGGTTTTCCTGGCTGTGGCGGCCATGTGCTGGCAGGTTTCTGGTTCCGCGCAGGTTGCCTCGCCTTCTCCGCCACCGCCTGCTCCCGCAGCTCGCAAGTCGGGACAGGCAAATACTGGCGTGCGCTCCGGACCCGTGATTGTAGAAAACCGCACGACTGCGCCCCAGGTAGTAACAATTCTGCACCGATTAAACGGACTCAAGATGTTTCGTTTGCTACTTCGCTCCAGCGAAGAGTTACGCGCCATCGCCAGACTCGACGACGCTTTCAGAATTACAGACGAAGTTCACACGAATGTAATTGCGGGGTTAGCGCTTGACGACGGTCAAACGATCGCGGCGTGGTTACCAGACGCGGAGGCCGAGATGGGGCCGCCATCCAATCCTTTTGCGCCTGTTGCTCCGCTTGCGCCAATGGCTCCTTCTCCTCGCGTTAGCGTTCAAACCCCGCGGGTGGGAACGATCACACCAAGGACACCGTTGGTTGCTGGAGCTACGAACCTTTTTGAACGACCTGACTTCACGGTCATCGCCCGAGACGGTAAGCGTCTGGTCGCGCGCTATGTTGGACTGGACGCGGTCACCGGGCTTTCCATTCTCAAGCTCGCCGACAAGAGTTTGCTGCGTGCTATTGACGTAAAAGAAGCTAGGGTCGGCATTGGCCAGCGCCTGCGTCTTTTTGGGCCGGAGCCTGTGCTTCCGTTCGAATCGCGCGGCGGGGGCACCATCTATGCGCGCATGGGTGAGACTGAGGGAAGAGTAGTAGAAGTAGCACGAGCGCCGACAGGGGCTATCGGTCGTGTGAGAATAAAATCCGCGAAACTTTCGGCGGCGAATATCGGTGGTATTGCTGTCAACGACGCCGGCGAAACCGTGGGAATTGTAGATGCGGTTGAACGCAACGAAGCGACTGTCGTACCGAGTGCCCTGGTTCGGACGGCCGCCAAACGCGTCCTGGATCGCCAGGCTAGTGTGCCGCGACCGTGGTTAGGCGTCCGCGGTGATCCCGTTGGCGCGCTTCAGCTCGAACAACTACTGACCGAGGGTTGGGAGCGGGAAGTGGCCGTGTCGTTGGCCGAGGCCCGTCGGGGAATCATGTTGACCTCCGTGGCTCCTGGAAGTCCGGCTGCAGTCGCGGCGCTTCGTCCCGGTGACGTGATACTGCGAGTCAATCAGGAAGAAGTCCGAAGCGCGGACGACTTCTCGTGGTTATTGGAAGAGGCAGGACCAGGGGGCTCCGTCCATTTCACTGTCGCGCGGCCCGGGAAAACTGCCCATGAAGGTGTCGAGATTACGCTGAGCGAGTCGCCGGATCCGTTCTTTGAATGGAGAATGCTGGAAGGTCCCGCGGCGAACCTGCTCACGCCAGGCGCTTCACCCCCATTGCCACGCGCTTTCTTCAAGTCATTGGCGCGATCACTAATTGCTCAAGGCATCGAGACCATAGCCCTAAAGCCTCAAGTCGCAGCCCGTTTTGGAGCTAACGGAGGCCTACTCGTTATTTACGTCCAGCCATCGACAGCCGCTTTCAAAGCGGGACTCCGCTCGGGCGATCTCATCGAAGCAATCGACGGCAAGCGAATTTCGGCTACTTCAGAACCGGTCAGTCTTTTCACAAATCCTGTCGCAAGCTACTCATATAGCGTCGTGCGCAACAAAGAGAAATTGGTCATCAACGTGGCCCCGCAGAAGTAGATATTCGTCCCTGGAAGTCCCAGCGGCGGCAGCATGGCACCCAAGGAATGAGCTGCGACCGCTTCGGCTTTGCCGCCCGATGTGAGGAAGGTCTCAGACCTTCCGTATGCCTCAACTATTATCGGGGCTACGCCCCATTGGGGCACAGCCCCACAATTATTCAAAAGATCGCCACGGTGGGGCATAGCCGCCACCTCACATCAGGCGGCAGAGCCGTGAACCGAACATGAGTCTCCGCTGTTCGGCTTCGTCCATTCCAAAATTTCATCAAGCAGGAATAGGCCTGCCCTTTAGCAATCGTAAGAGGCGCGTATTTTCACCAACGGTTGCGAGTCCCATCGCCCCCTTTACAGTTTCTCCAGAATCGACTTCCATCTCACCCAGGCTTCGTCGCGCGCCTTCTTGTTGGCCTTGTAGGCTGTAAGGGCCTTTTGGTAACCGTCAGCCGCCTTTTGGTCGGCGGCCTGGTCGCCCTTGGGTTGGGGAGGTGCCGGTTCGGGAGCGTCTCCGGCGCGCATAAAGCCGTGGCCCGCACCTTCGTAGGTCAACGGTTCATACTTCTTTCCCAACTCTTTCGTCGTCTCGATGGACTTCGGGAGCGTGGCATTGATGCGCGCGTCGTTGCCGGCGTAAAAGCCGTAGACCGGAGCCTTGATTCTTGCCAGATCGTCCTTGCTTTCCGGTCCTGAACCGTAGAAGACAAAGGCAGCTTTCAATTTCGGATTGTTGGTGGCATAACGAAAAGTCTGACTGCCGCCCCAACAGAACCCACCCACACTAACCTTGCCATTAGCCGCCGGCAGCTTCGACACGTACTCTGCCACGGCATTCAAATCGGCGGTGATCTGGTCTGGCGACAAATCGCGTATCGCCTGGCCCACCGCATTGCGTTCAGTGAAAGCGCTGGTGCCGCCACCGCCGGGCCCCATCCCCGAAAGCAGGTCAGGCGCGATCGCGATGTAACCGGCTTCGGCCAACTGGTCCGTAAGGCTCTGCACCCAATCCGTCATGCCATTAATTTCATGGATGACCACGACTGCGGTTGCCTTCTTTTTGACTTCGGGGTAGACGATGAAACTATTGACCTCGCGATTGCCATTCTTGACTTTGACCCACTCCTGATGCCTTGGGGACTTCGCCAAACGTGCCTTGGCCCAATCCTGCGGCTCAAAATCCACCGCGGGGCCGGACGTGGGGCTTGCCGCAGGATGATGGTCCATGTGTTGCGCCGGCGCGTAGTCTGGAAGTAGCAGGAGAAAGCCAAATAAAACGAGGAGAGTGCTGACTGAGTGCGGCCTAGTGAGTGCTGCCTTTCGCATCTTTGCCTCCGCTAAAGAAAGAATTGTAGTCGTTTAGAAAAAGGGAAGTTGATTCTAGCAAACTGATCGCCGGTGCAGAAGCCCGACTATCATCATCCCGGAGGGATTTAAGTTAATAGCCGTGGGCGAGCGTTGCGCGACGCCCACGGATAGGCGAAAGAAAATGCCTGACCCTGAAGGGGTCGCATCGTCGGGCTCTGTTTGACCCTTTCAGGGTCGGGAATCTTTTCTCCGATCCTCCGTGGGCGTCGCAAACGCTCGCCCACGGCTATTGACTTGAATCCCTTCGGGATTCGAAAACACATTGAATCCTCAAGCTCAAAATTGCGTCACCACTTATGAACTAGGGCCCTCGTGAGAAATAAAATTCGCTTAGAAATCGGGCGACCCAGTCTACGGATTTGATGCTATCCGTTCAGTTGATAAGAACCGATTTACCCTGGCTCTTGTGATGTTTCGAAGGAACGTTTCCACGGCCCCATTTCAAGACGTTACTCATCCAGACAAGTTCATCAAGAAAGTCCGTGACCCTTCGCTGGTAAGCCTGGTCTAAAAGTTTACCTTGCTCATCAAACGTCTTTTGAATAGAGGGAAAGTTCAGATCCGTGAAAGTCACGGCCAGACCTAATTCGCGGACCATCGGCACCATCGCTTGAATCACTCGCGCTCCTCCCCAGGGACCTGCCGAGACTCCGACCAGCGCCACCGCCTTGTGTATATATTCCTTGAGAAGCAAATCCAGTACGGCTTTCAACACTCCCGGGTAGCCATGGTTGTACTCCGGCGAAACGATTACCAATCCGTCCGCCTGGATGATTGCATCTCTCCATTCCGGAAACTGGTCCTTTAGTCCCCCGCCATAATCGTCGTGCGGCAACGCGAACTCACTAACGTCAAACAAACGGGTCTCAATGTCGGCTCGCTTCTCCATCTCACCGACTAACCACTTCGCGGCGTGCACACTCTTTCGTTGCTTGCGATTTGTGCCTAAAAGGACCGGCAGATTAAGTTTGTCCATGATCGTTTTACCTCAGCTAGATAGTCTGATACGCCTGTGCTTGCTCGTGTTATCGCAGCCGTTGGAATCGGTTGGCGCGATTGCCTTAGCCCGCCCTTTTCAGAGGACGTGTCAAAAGGCTGCTCAGGCAGGAAGAAAACAGGATTCATCCGCTCAACTCACAGAACCGTTTGCGGTAGCCAATGGATGCTGCCATTCAACCTGAATGTCAACCAAGCGAGTCATTGCCGACAACTAGCGAATCTTTCGGCCGATTTTTTTGAGCTGATATTTGTGCCCCTCCGAAACTAACCGGAAAGTACAGAATGGGTTGAATGCCGGGATCCATTGGCTACCGCAAACGGTTCTGTAGTGACGGCCTTGAGCGCGGTCAGATCCCTCTTCGCTTCACTCGGACCAACGCGCGCTCAACCTACGGTTCCGCTTCGCCCCACCCTAGGCTTTATGCTTTCGCAACGCTGGGCGGGTTCCAAACCCAACTGGCCAACCCAGTGTCATGGACCAGGTAGTTCCATGATCGCTTCGGTCAACTCATTCTATCTGCGGATGATGTTACACCATCCTTGAGTAGAGCGACGTATCTGAATCGGCGTTAAAAGGTTCGCCGTCAGAGGCTGCCCGCTTCCTGGGACTGTGCTACCCTAGGCGCTTCCAAAGCTAGTTAATCTTATCCGTTGCTAGAATTCACGGTCTCGATCTATGTTGAAACAAGCTGTTTCGCACTATCACGACCTACTCAAGGAGACTGATCTTGCCGAAGATTCGCGCGTGATGCTCGACGAAGGGCTCGAGCGCTCCAAACTGATCTTCGGCGGCCGTCGCCTTTCGCCCTACCTGCGTCCACACTTCGTAACCGAAGAAGACTTCGAGCGCATCTGCAAAATTTGCGAGACGGTCTGGTCTGCGATTGAGAAAGTGAAGGACGCCGCCATCGAGGATCCCACGATTGTCCATGACCTGGGTCTAACGGCCATCGAACGGGAGTTGATTAGCATCGACCCCGGTTACAAGGCGGTCTCGCCGACCTCGCGTCTGGACTCCTTTCTCACCGATGCGGCTTACAGCTTCGTAGAACTGAATGGGGAGAGTCCCGCCGGCATTGCCTACGCTGATGCCGCTTACGATATTTTCTCGGCCCTGCCGGTGATGAAACGTTTTTCTGAGAGATACAACGTTCGCCCACTTTATGGCCGCCGCTTCATGCTAGCGGTGCTGCTGGAATCCTACACAGAATTTCTTGGTCACCAGCCGGATCGCCCCCCGCAGATTGCCATCGTTGATCTCAAGGATATGCCCACGCAGAAAGAGTTTGAGTTGTTCCAAGAGTTCTTTGAGGGCCGGGGTCATCCTGCAATCATTTGCTCACCGGACCAGTTGCAATTCGACAACAACCGCCTGCACATGGGCGACTTTCAGATCGACATCGTCTACAAGCGTTTGCTGGTAAACGAGTACCTACCGATCATGCAGGAGTGTCCGGCTCTGCTCGACGCTTACCGCGCTGGTGCTATCTGTATGGTGAACAGTTTTCGCTCAAAGCTCATTCACAAAAAGGCGTTGTTCGCTGTGTTGACCAGCGCGAATCGAGCGCAATTGTTTACGGAAGACGAACAGGCGGCAATCAGCGCCCACGTGCCCTGGACGCGTCTCGTGCGCGCCGAGAGGAGCGACTACAAGCAGGAAGACATCGACCTGCTGGAGTTTATTAGTGCGAACCGGCACAAGCTGGTACTAAAGCCGAATGACGACTACGGTGGCC
Source organism: uncultured Chloracidobacterium sp. (assembly GCA_964626895.1). Lineage (GTDB taxonomy): Bacteria > Acidobacteriota > Blastocatellia > Pyrinomonadales > Pyrinomonadaceae > PSRF01. Next base: position 5,949 of record CAZVHN010000492.1, read on the forward strand.
ATGGCATCACCATTGGCTGGAACACGGATGAGATCCGTTGGCAGGAAGCGATCCGAAGTGCGGTGGTAAATGCTGACTATGTGGTTCAGGAGCGGGTCCCGACGGCCCGCGAGATATTCCCGGCGCTGAAAGATGACGGCAGCGTTGAGTTTGCCGAGCAGCTAGTCGATCTCGATCCCTTGTTGTTCAACGGCAAAGTTAGATCCGCCTTCACGCGGTTGTCTTTTACCGAGTTGGCGAATGTCACTTCAGGCGGCGGCATGGTTCCTACTTACATAATCAGCGAAAGGAAATAGCGCAGAGCGTGTACAATGCGCCGGTCTGACGCCTAGCAAGCTGCTGAAAAACCCTTTCAGCGTTCGAAGAGGTTGAAATGTGGAGTGCGCCGGCAGAGCGAAGCGGCGACGGCGCTTTGGATTCTTTTGGGGTTTTAGGGCTCGCCAATCCAAAGCGGAGTCGCGCTACGCTTGCCTCCGCACTCCAAAATGAGTTTTTCAGCAGCCTGCTAGAA
>CAZVHN010000493.1:0-2982 GCA_964626895.1 uncultured Chloracidobacterium sp.
CGGCGTTCCCTAAGGGCAGCGGTCTCCTCTGCGGTCAAAGGAGCTGCAGAATTGTCTGGCCGTAACACAAACGGCCGTTGTTCTTTCAAGACGGCGTAAATGCGCGTCGTCAACTTACGGGCTACTGCGACAATCGCTTTGCGCGCGGCCACCTTCTTGGGATGGCGCTGGTAGATGCGGCGGTAGAAGGCTCGCAGTTCCGGATCTTTGCTGATCGTGATCCAGGCGCTCTGAATCAGCTTGTTGCGCAGGCGACTGTCTCCGGCGCGGGTAATTGGCCCACGATTCTCTTTATCGCCAGTGGAATGTTCGCTCGACACCAGTCCCAGGAAAGCAGCAATCTGGCGCACATTGCTAATCTCGCGCGGGTCTCCCAGCCGGGCTACCAGGTGCGCCGCCACAATCCAGCCGATGCCGGGAATGGTGGTGAGCAAATTAATCGACTGACGCAGTTCCGGATCGTGCCGGCAAAAGTGGCGAATTTGCTTCTGGACCATGGCGGCGGAATTAAAATGGAAATGCAGCGTCCCGATCAGAAGGTCCAGCTTGAAGCGCACGGCTTCGGAGCAAGGCAGCGCCAGCAACTCGTGAAGCACTTGCGCTGACCATTGGTTACCTGCCCCGGGGAAGGCCATCCCCTCATAGAGCAGCAGCGACTTGATCCGGCATTTGGTCCCCGTCAACTGTCGCACGTGAGTGTCACGCAGTTGCACCAGATGACGCAGCTCTCGGTAGGTGGGCGACGGTACATGAATACTGCGTAGTTCGCCGCCGCGCAGCGCTATGGTGAGTTTCTTGCTGTCGAGGCGATTAGTCTTCACTCGTTGTCCCGGAGCGGTGGGCACCATCGACGGTGCTACCACCAGGCAAGGATGGCCGGCGGCTGTGATGTCATCGTAGAGGCCGAAGCCAGTCGGACCGGCTTCATAAACAAAGGCCACCCGTTGATGCGGAAAATGCTTCCGCACGTAATTGAGCAGATGCTCCGAACTATAGGGCAGCCGCAGCGACCTGAGCAATCCGTTGTGATCTGCGAAGGTCATTGCGATGCTACCCTTATCAACATCAAGCCCCGAGAAGATCTCGTAGTCGCGGGGAATAAATGTGGAGACTCCAGCTTCAACTGTCATCGTCGTTTCCTCCTGTCACAGGCTGCTCATTCGCAGCCAGTCTAGACGAACGACCTGACATTCAACATACATGTCTCCAAAAGGGCTGCGGATACGTTAGTATATTTATGAAATCGCGTACTTAGTCCTAAACAAGAACGAACAGCCCAGACCGATGGCAGTCTCGAATGATGCTAAGTAAATCCAACCCTGATGAGATCCAGTCGTTTGTGTCAGATGCGAGTTATCTGCCAGGCGGGTTCGCGTCACGAGTCATCTTTCCAGAGAGCGCGGATCAGGTAGCCGAAGTTCTGGCGAGCGCTACGCACGAAGGAACACCAGTTACCGTTTCCGGCGCGGGGACTGGTACTGTGGCCGGTCGGGTCCCTTTTGGTGGTTACGTGCTCGCGACTGACAGGTTGAATGAGATCAAAAGCATCGCCAAGGAAGAGGGTGGGGGCCGGGCGGTCGTCGAAGCCGGCGTTGTGCTCGCTGATTTTCAGCGCCTTCTTGAGCCTGAGGCTCTGTTGTATCCGCCCGACCCAACGGAACGTAGTTGTTTCCTCGGCGGCAATGTTGCGACTAATGCATCTGGTGCTCGCACCTTCAAGTATGGGCCAACACGAAACTATGTGGAACGGTTAAGGATTGCGCTGGCAACGGGCGACTTAGTCGATCTACGACGTGGAGAACTTCGGGCGGCAGCCGATGGCCGAATCGAGATTCCGCTTCAATCTGGGCGCACGATTGAGGCTCGATTGCCTTCATATCGCATGCCTCAAGTTCGCAAGCATGCCTCCGGCTATTACGTTGCGCCGGATATGGATCTGCTCGATCTGTTTATCGGCAGTGAAGGGACACTCGGAGTGATTGTTGAGGCCGAAGTGAGATTGCTGCCGAAGCCGGAAGGACTCTTGAGTGGAGTGGTGTTTTTCGCGTCAAACGAGTCGCTACTCGCATTCATCGCGGATGCTCGCTCGGCCTCATTGAAGACGCGGCAGTACGAGCAGTCAGTGGTGGTAGAGGCATGGAATCTTCGTCAGTCATCTTCAATTGACGCGCGCGCCCTTGAGTATTTTGATAGTGAGTCGCTCTCTTTTCTGAAGCAGAAATACGAAGCAGTGCCGGCCGGGTCTGTCGGAGCAGTCTTCTTTGAACAGGAGACTACGTCAGAGACCGAAGACCTCTTAATGACTGAATGGCTGGCGCTATTGGAACGGCATCAGGCATTGGCTGATGAGTCATGGTTTGCCACCACCGAGCCGGACCAGGAAAAGCTACGCGAGTTTCGCCATCAACTCCCGGTGCTGATGAACGAGTGGTTTGCCCGTTACAAACAACGTAAGGTGTCAACCGATATGGCCGTTCCGGACGAAGAGTTTGCCGGCATGCTGAGTTTTTATGACGACACCCTCCGAGCAAGTGATCTTAAGTACACGATCTTCGGACACATAGGTGACAACCACGTTCATGTAAACATCCTGCCGCGTGATGATGCCGAAGCCGCAAAAGCGCGAGAAATCTATATGCGGTTTGTGCGTCGAGCGGTTAAGGTCGGTGGAACGATCTCTGCGGAACATGGGATTGGAAAACTCAAGCGTGAATACTTGCGCGAACTCTATGGCGAAGAGTCCTTGCGCGAGATGGCAGCGTTGAAGCGTGCATTCGATCCCGGTGGAATTCTGGGTAGAGGGAATATTTTTTCCGAGGATCTTTTGTCCTAAAAACTGTCAGCTTAAACGGTGGCAGCAAGTACTGGTACAAGGTTGGTTAGGATGGAGTCATACCGATCAACTACAGAACCGAGGAGCGGTAGCGATCGGCTAGGGTGCGGCGTCACTCACACCTGGTGGACCACTGAATTGTTGTTGCT
>CAZVHN010000494.1:0-2308 GCA_964626895.1 uncultured Chloracidobacterium sp.
AAGATAGTTCTGATCCTTCTAAGCTAGATCTTGCAGGGTGATAAGACAGGGCACAATACAGTACATTTGTTCTGCTTTGCAAGGCACACTTGCTTAGAAATACTTGGCCAACGTACCATTCAGATGCACTCTAAAATAGCAAAGACTGCTAATCGTGGCTCCTTTCCGGTGCACTGGTTGAAATACGAGCCACGCGGTCTGGTCCTGATTGTCATTATCCTGCTGCTGAGCATCTCTCCAAACTGCCGCATGACCCAAAAAACTGAAACTACAGCCGTTGCCGACCGAAAAGACACCGCCCAAACGAACGATCCTCTTGTTATCCATCGGCGCGCAATTGCGATCGATATGCATGCCGATACCACTCAGCGTTTGCTTGACGAACAACTCGACATTTCCCGGCGGTTGCCCGATGGCCACTTCGATAATGTGCGGGCCAGGGACGGTGGCTTAGACGCTCAATTCTTTTCTATCTGGGTCGAGCCGGAGTTGTTTGGCGGAGGTGGTGCCGGAGCGATGAAACGCGCGGACGATCAGATTGCCGTCGTGCAGGCTCTCCCGGACCGGTATCCGGAAACGTGGGACCTGGCGACAACGTCCGCGGATATTCGGCGGATCGCCGCGGCGGGAAAACTGGCTGCACTCATGGGACTCGAGGGTGGTTACGCCATAGACGAGCGACTCGAAAATGTTCAGCGTTATTACCAGATGGGTGTTCGTTACATGTCGCCGGCCTGGAGCGTGAGCACAAGCTGGGCAGGCTCTTCGAATGACGAAGTGGGCCAGACACGAGGCCTCAATGACTTTGGCAAGAGTGTTATCCGTGAGATGAATCGCCTGGGAATGATGGTCGACGTTTCCCACGTCTCAGATAAGACGTTTTGGGACATCATCCACACCTCCTCAAAACCGATAATTGCCACGCACTCCGGCTGCCGAGCGATTACCGACGTACCGCGCAACCTGGATGACGAAATGATCCGCGCTATCGCGAAAGGCGGTGGCGTTGTTTGCGTCCTTTTCTACCCGGCGTTTCTAGAACCAGGATGGGATGACAAGAAGAAAAGGGTCGATGCAGAGATTGCCTCGCTGGTACAAAAAGCCTCTGAAGAGGAGTCAGGCCCGGTCGCTCACAAAAAGATAGCGCGGGATCGGGTGAGAAGGGAGGAGTATGCGAAGCGTTTGCCGCATACGAGTGTCTCGCGCCTGGTTGACCATATCGCCCACATCGTAAAACTGGTCGGCGTAGATTACGTGGGTGTCGGGTCTGACTTTGATGGGGTGCAATCGACCCTCAGCGACTTGGCAACAGTCGAAGATCTGCCGAATCTGACTCGCGAGCTGTTGCGGCGCGGTTATACCGAATCTGACGTGGAAAAAATTCTCGGCGCGAATGTGCTGCGTGTGATGGAAGAAGTACAGAAGTGAAAGACGAGCGGGTCACCAGGGGACAAGGCGCGGAGATTAAGCGAAGAGGCAAGCGACCACGCATTGGATTCCATGCGCCGATCGCCGGAGGGCTGCACCAAGCCCTGCTTCGATCTAACGAGCAAGATTGTCAAACAGTGCAGATCTTCTCGCGTAATCCGCGAGGATGGAAAGCTAAGCCCCTAAGCGATGAAGAAGTCGAGCTGTTCCAGCGCGTTCGCCGCCAGACAAAGATCTCGCCGGTAGCCATCCATGCTAACTATTTAATCAATCTTGCTGCTGCGGATGAGGGGATGCTGCAAAAGTCTCGCGCCTCATTTCGAGAAGAGCTGGAGCGCGGGATTCTTCTCCGCGCAGACTACCTGGTAGTTCATCCGGGCAGCGCGCGCGGCGCGTGTGAGGCTGAGGGGATCCACGCCTGTGCTGAGAGTTTGAAGCGGGCAGCGGACGGACTCGATTTGGGTTTGCTTCGGATTCTTCTGGAAAACACCGCCGGCCAGGGTGAGTGCATTGGCCATCGGTTTGAGCACTTGCGCGAAATCATGAAGGCCTGTCCCGGCCTGCCCCTTGGTGTTTGCTTCGATACGGCTCACGCGTTCACCGCCGGTTACGATATCCGCACGGCAGAGGGACTCGAAGCAACGATCCAGGCACTTGATCGCGAGGTGGGGACAAAGAAAGTGCGGGCAATCCATTTCAACGATTCGCGGGCTGAATACTACTCGCGTGTGGATCGCCACTGGCACATCGGACAGGGTCACATCGGGAGGAACGGGCTGAGGCGGGTGGCGCGCCACCCGAAATTCTCCCACTCGGCTTTCATCCTCGAGACGCCGTACGACAAACCCGAGGACAATAAGCCGAATATTGAAGCACTCCG
>CAZVHN010000495.1:0-3008 GCA_964626895.1 uncultured Chloracidobacterium sp.
TCGTATGCCGATCTCGCGCGTGCGTTGGGCCACGGAAAAGGCCAACACACCGTAAAGACCCAGTGCCGCAAGCAATGTGGCGAGCAAACCAAAAGCAGTGCACAGCCATGCAACCAGGCGTTCCTGGGTTAACGACTCATCAATCTGCGTGGCGAGCGTCTTCACGTCGTACAAAGGAAGACGCGGATCGAGCTTTTGCACCTGGCCGCGGACCAGATCGACGAATGCGGCGGGCTCACCGGCGGTCTTGATATGCATCGTCAAATCACGGAGGCGGGGCTCTTGCGTAATCGGCTGGTAAAAGTGGCGCAGCGGTGGTTCGCGCAAACTTAGATATTGGGCATCTTTCACAACACCTACGATCACCGTGTCCGGCGCCTCTTCCGTCCCGATCTTTTTGCCGATAGGATTTGCGACACCAAAGAAGTGGTGGGCCATCTTCTCGTTAATGACGGCGACCTTCGGCGAGCCGGCTCTGTCCTGGTCGTTGAATTCGCGTCCCGCGGTTAAGGAAATGCCAAGCGACCGGAAGTAATCCGATGACACCAGCGAGGCTTGGGCATGCATCTTTTCTCCCTCGCGCGGCGTGTACCCTTCGATCGACACCCCGAGCTCATCCCAGCCTCCCGAAATCGGCGAGTCGGAGGAGAGGCTGGCTGATTGAACTCCCGGAATGGCGCGCAGGCCAACCAACAAGTCGCGATAGAAGCTCTGGGTTTTCTCTTGCGAGTAACCACTGAGCGTGGGATTGATTCCGGCAATCAGAACGTTTGTTTTGCCGAAGCCAGTGTCTACGCCGCGAAGGTTTTGCAAGCTGCTGAGGAACAGTGCGGAGACGATCAGGAGCGGTAGCGAAAGAGCAACCTGTACGAGTATCAGACCACTGCGCAGGCTCAGCAGCCCCCCTCCCGAAACGAAAGTGCGTGATTCACCACGTAGCGCCAGAGTTGAAGGTGAACGTGCAGCTCTGAGTGCGGGAGCCAGGCCGAGCGCCAGACCTACGATCAGCGAAACCAGAAGGTTGAATCCCATGAACCGCCAGCCCAGTGGCGCGTCGAGATTCATGCGGTAGTCAGGTGGGATGAACGCCATCAGCGCAGTCTTCACCCATGCGGCAACCAGAACTCCGGCCAACGCACCGAGCAGCGAAAGCAAAAGCGCTTCCGCCAACCACTGCCGCAACAAGCGCACCCGCCCGGCGCCCAGAGCCAGACGCACCGCGATTTCCTGATCGCGCGTGGCGTCGCGAGCGAGCACCAGGTTCGCGAGGTTCGCGCAAAGGATCAGCAGCACGATGCAGGTAGCGCTGAAGAGAAAGAGCAGAGGTGTCTTCATCTCGCGCTGCAAGTGCTGGAAGCCCTGGCTGCCCTCTGTCAGTTGGATCTTCCCGCTGAGAAACTGTTCGCGATCAAACGCGCTGGTGTCCGCAGGCAGTTGTTGCGCCTCTGCGAGGCGAATCTGGTGGTAGAGAACTTCGAGCGACGCTTGCCCCTGGGGAAGCATCACGCCGTCCCTGCGCCGCGCCATCAGGGTGAGCCACTGATGGTTCCGGCTTTGTAAGCGAGTCGGAGGAAGCGGATTAAAGATCGGCGTCATCATTAACGGCACCCGCAGATCCGGACTGCTCGAAAGCTCGATGCCGTAGAAGCCCGGCGGCGTGACGCCGATTATTGTCAGTTGATGTTCGTTGACAAGGATGGTCTTGCCGACGATTCCCAAATCTTTGCCGAAGCGACGTTCCCAAAAGCCGTAGCTCAGCACGGCAACCGGATAAGCACCGGGAGTGCGATCATCGTCCTGGGTAAAGAGTCGTCCCGCCCACGGCCGGACCCCGAGCACTTCGAAGTAGTTGCCGCTCACCAACTCGCCGCGGATGCGATCGCTCCGCCCCTCGTAGCTGAGATTCATCTGCGAGCCGCCGCGCGCCAGCACACCAGAGAAGATCTCGTTCTTGTCCCGGAGATCCTGATACATCGGATAGGAAAACGAATGACTGATGTTGCTTTCCCTGGGGTTGTAGGAGGAAATAACCGCCAGCTGATCCGGGTCTTTGACCGGTAGACTCTGAAGCAGAACGGCATCGGTGAGAGTGAAGATGGCCACATTGGCGCCGATGCCGAGTGCGAGGGTGAGCACTGCCACGCCCGTGAAGACGGGACTCTTGCGCAGCATGCGTACTGCGTAACGAAGGTCTTGCCAGAATGTCTCCATAGTTCTTATCTCCTGGTTCTCATTTCCAATTGCCGATTGCCGATTGCCAATTGCCGATTTCGATTGCCCGTTCGCAGATTTTTCGATCTCAGCTTTTTGATCTCAGATCTGAGATCTCAAATTTCAGATTCAAGTGCCGACGTACCGCGGCGCCTGCTCCCTCACTCCAATCGGCAATTGGCAATGTCCTTACTCCAATCGGCAATTGGCAATCGGCAATGTCTTCACTCGTACCGTAGCGATACCACCGGATCGACTTTCGTGGCGCGCCTGCCTGGCAGGTAACAGGCCACCAGCGCCACGGCAGTCAGCAGAATTGCAATGGCTGCGAAGGTTGCCGGATCTGTGGCGGTAACACCGAAGAGCATGGTGGCCATCAAGCGCGTCAGAGCAAACGCTCCCACCAACCCGATTGCAATACCAATCAGAGCCAGCATCATTCCCTGCCCCATCACCATTTTGAACACGTCTCGCTGTTGCGCACCGATGGCCATGCGAATGCCGATCTCGTGAGTGCGCTGCGTTACGGTGTACGACATCACGCCGTAAATGCCGACAATGGCCAGCAGCAGAGCTATCCCGGCAAAGATGCTGAACAACGTTAGATTCAGACGCTCCGGCGCCACGGACTCAGCGCGAATCTCATTCATGGTGCGAATGTTGTAGATTGGTTGGTCCGGATCGACCTGCTTTACTTGCTCGCGCGCGGCAGCGATCAACATATCTGGATCGCCGGAGGCCTTCATGATGACGGTCATGCCGGTAAAGGGAAGTTGCCAAAATGGGAACTAGCCCTG
>CAZVHN010000496.1:0-1569 GCA_964626895.1 uncultured Chloracidobacterium sp.
CATTGCAGCGGAAGGGTGTGGAATCCAAACTGCTCGTCTTCCCTGACGAAGGTCATTGGATTCTAAAACCGCAAAACTCCGAGCTTTGGTATCGCACCGTGCTTGGCTGGTTTGATAAGCATTTGAAGTGAATGGGCCGCAACGCCAGGGTAGCGACTACAGAACCGAGAGCGATAGCGACAGCACTCATCTAACGAGATCGCTCTCTGAACGGAACTTGAACCGGCGCTCCCGATCAGCTTGGAATGAGATCTATCTGTTCCAGAGTTAGTCTATGCGATTTGTGAACGATCAATTCGTTAGTTGAGTGCGGTCGCTATCGCTCCCGGTTCTGTATTGAGTGCCAGCGTTAGACACAGGGTTCGCAGAGTGATGCAGCTAACAGATCTCGATCGCCTCACTGTCCGCTCCCGACCCAAGGGTCAGCCTCTAATGCACCAGAATTGGGGCAAGCTTCTCTTCATGCATTGGCGCATCGAGGAGAAGTTGCTCCGTCCTTTGATTCCAAAAGAACTCGAGATTGACACCTTTGATGGTTCGGCCTGGATTGCCATTGCTCCGTTTACCACGTGGGACATCCGCGCTTTCCCACCTTTCCTTCCGGCAGTGCCTGGGCTGAGTGCGATGCATGAGTTGAATGTGCGCACCTACGTGCACTTTGATCGCGTGCCAGGTGTGTGGTTCTTGTCGCTAGATTGCAACAACGCCGCGGCCGTTTTGGGGGCCCGAACCTTCTTCCACCTGCCTTATTACAACGCAGACATTGAGCTGAACCAGGAAGGAAAAACTATCGATTACGCCTTGAGTCGCACCGAAGATCCGCCCGCTGAATTCAATGCTTCGTGGAAGATTGGCGAGTCACTGCACTATGCGCATCCCGGCTCGCTGGAGTTTTTTCTCACTGAGCGGTACTGCCTGTACAGCGAAGGCGATGACGAAATACATCGCTCGCGTGTTTATCATGAGCCCTGGCCACTGCAGAAAGCCTCACTCGTCTCCTTCGAGTCAGCGATGATCGAATCACACGGTCTGCCTACACCAGCCGGCGATCCTTTGCTCCATTACGCCGAAGAAATCAGTGTGGAGATCTGGCCGCTGGAAGATTTGGGTACGTAAGCCGTTAGCAACGCAAAACCTATGACTAGCTGCGGCCAGCGCCTTGGGCGCTGGGCTGGTGTTGTCACAAAGTGGCTTAGAACTGGCCTGGCCTAACTGCCTGCCGAATCCCTCACTCTGAATCGGACTACCACTTCACTCTCGCTTGTAGTATTCCTTCGCAACCTGCGTCACCCGCACTACGAAATCCGTTTTGCCGTTTGTATACGCAACTCTGTCGTTGGGATAAACGCCAGCAAGCCTCAACTTCAGGGCTTCGTATTCCCTGGCAACCTCCGGATGCTCGATTAGGTGGTCCCGAAAGAGCAAGCACTCCCATTGCTCAAAGTCTTTCTCCAACATGTGAATGTGATGAGTGCGAACTCCAGCAGCATCTCGTTTAATAAACCAAGCATAAAAAGGAGGCCCGTCATCGCCGCGCGTTGGACGCCAGAAGTAGTCGTAGCCCTGGGC
>CAZVHN010000497.1:0-15231 GCA_964626895.1 uncultured Chloracidobacterium sp.
CCATCCATCACGATATCACTCTACTCTTTACCGGTAACGAGTACCTTAGGTCACTCCTTATTAGGCACCTCGCCAGCCTATGGTTAGAGACTTCGACGACAACGAATTCCCACTGGCATACCTCATATCCTTTCGGTGTTACGGTACCTGGTTGCATGGTGATCAGCGCGGATCGGTGAACCGTAAGCAGAATCAATATGGGACTCCACGACTTCCGCCCAACCCGAAGATTGTCAAAGCTGAATCCAAGCTGCTTAAACATCGACCCGTCAAGCTCAACGCTCAACGGCGGCGCGTTGTAGAGGATGCAATTCGCGAAGTTTGCCGGCACCGAAAGTATTTCCTCTGGGCCTTTAACATTCGCACCAACCACGTGCACACAGTTGTTTCTGCAGCGGTTAAGCCTGAGCCCATACTGCAGGCGTTTCAGGCCTATGCCACAAGAGCACTCCGCCGAGAGAGATTGTTGCCTCTGGATGTTAAGCCGTGGTCGCGACATGGCAGCACGCCCTATCTCTGGAAGGAGCGTCACGTGGAAAGAGCCATTGACTATGTGCTGTACGGGCAGGGAGATGAGTTGCCGAGCTTCGATGATTGAGTCCAGGTCGACCGCGAAGCGTAGCGAGCGGGGCAGTAGCCCGACTGTTAAGGAGGGCTCGGCAAGATGGGTCGATGTCGAGTTGGTTGTCCGCGCCGTCTGCAGAGTCTGGGGTGGCTTGAGGAGCCCTCCTTAACAGTCGGGCTACTGCCCCGGCGCGCTGCGCCTCGCAGTTGCGGTAGCCCGACTGTTAAGGAGGGCTCTTCAAGATACCCGGGAGTCATTCCGGGGCCTATGCGCCGTGAAAGTAAAAGCGCCCCGAAAGCCATTGGCCTTCGGGGCGCTTCAGTTAAGCTAGGGCAGGATTTACTGGACCCTAGTTTTATAGGACCTGCCTGAAGCCGGTGGGCTCAATGTGCTGGAACATCGGCGTGCCTGGCGGCAACCTAGACGGGTCTGTAAAGGTTATGTCGAAGGCCCAGTTGCGAGCGGGAGGGGAGTAAATCGTGGAATCTGCATTGTATTGTCCCACGGCCTGCGTCGAGCGATACAAGGGTATCAGCGAACCGACGAAATTGAACCTGCCGTTCCATCTCTCCAGGAAACGCGGGAAATTATGCATTCCGCCGTTGAGCCTGGATTCATTCGTGGGATTGCCTGCATCCGGAAGGCCGGCGAGTGCCGATAGATTGTTACCGGCGATGATTCCCGCCCGCACGGAGGTCTCCCCGGTAACTGCCAAGGGGCCCAATATTATCAAATCAGCGAGACGCAAATTCAGGTCATCCGGATACATTGCGCTCGAGCTATCGAACCAGGTCTTCGACAGTGGGAACCAGGCATCGGCGACGATCGAGGCCGGCACCTGCCTATCGGTGGCGATGGGCATGTAATAGGACGGCTTGCTCGAATCATTGAGCGATGAGGTGCCGGCAGCCGGCGCGGCATTGATGCCAGCAGTGTTGTAGTTACCCCAGGTGTAGGTCATGTTCTCGCTCGCCACGGTGATTCCCAGGGTTGTTGATAGTTTGCCCGCGGCTCCGGTGGTCTGCAGGTCCGCGGCATTGAACATGCGCACGGTTCGTCGGAAATAGTTGCTCGAATTGCTCCATGCGGCAACAGCTAAGGCCCGTCTGTTTCTTGCCGCTAAGTCAGCTCCGGACGTTCCGGTCAGCACCGCCGGATCGGGCAACTCTGCGAGGTCCTTCACCAGCGTCGTGCCCACCGCCGCGCCGGTCTCCTGGACGTCTTCGCCATCATCCATTGTGCCATTTGGTCCGTAAATGTCTACGTTATCAGCCATGCCGTTGGTGGCGTTAATGGTTGAGTAGGTCACTGGATTAGTTCCAGCGTCGGGAACAGTCATTGACTTCACGTTGTCACCGCGACGGTCCGAGATATAAACAACGTATCCATCGGGTTTGGTAATGTTCGCACTGACAGCAGGCGTGGTGGCTAGCAGGTTTTGGTCGTATACGCCATCCATCCAGCGCGCCAGGTTTTTCATGTTGAGTTCGATGACGTTAGTCATCCCGCGCTCATACACGGCGTTCGCGTTAGAGCTCAAATCTGGAGCGGCGGTGGAGGTACTAAGACGTCCTTCGCGCACGTTATAGACATTGATCGGCACGATGGCGTTCCAACGCCTATTGGTGGACCAGGCGGCTGTGCCCCAATCCGCGATGTTTAGTAAAGGTGGCGTGTCGACGCGTATGGGATGCGAACCTGAAAGGTCCGAAGCCGCAGTGTCGTCCACGATGCTAACAAGGTACCCATAAGTGGCGTTTTGCAACGGACCTGTAGAAGTTCGGATCTCGCCGTCCGCTGCCCAGTAGGTATTGTTCACGATGTCGGTCAGATTTTGGTTCGTGCCACCACTTGCGTCCCGGCTGCCCTGCGTGAATGACGCCCACAAGGGTCGTTGCAGATGGACAATTGCATTTGGCTCGCCTTCGGTCATGCCCATGCTGAGGATTTCCCTGGTTACATCGCGCCACACTCCGTTGGCATCTACGATCTGAATCAGGATATGTCCACTGAGTCCAGCGCCTGCGGGAATCTTGGGAACCGAAACGGTCGAGCCGTACGGCGTCACGTTAGTTTGAGTAGCTGAGTTCACTCCCCGAACGGTTAGCGCCTGAGCTGGAGTGCCGGCGTTTTGCTGATATGCACAGTTTGAAGTGTTCTCCGTGTACGCGGTTCCGGCGCCAGGGACGCGCCACAAAGCCCTGCCTCCACCCGATGCTGCTGCTAGATTGGGCAGCGGAATAGGATGGAATGATGACAGGTTTACACCGTCGTGTGGATTCGTCCCGTCGCCGTTCTGCGCTGCATAAAGACCGGCAGCGTCATTCGTGACGAGTTCATCGTCAATCAGAATACGAATGCCCGCCTTCGAGTGATAACGCGAGTCACTGAGCGCGGACGTGGCGGCAGGAGCGGGCAGGTTGTCGCTCGCTAGCCGACGTTTAATGATCTCTCGAGTGGGATTACCGTCAAGCTGCATCGGGAGCCTTAATTTCGAGGTGCCGGTCAAACGCGTCAAGAGTTGGCCGCCGAATCTGTTATCGGTGCCGTCGGCTGATTGCACGGAAGTGGTCTGCCAAACAAAAGTGGCAGGAGGCCACACGGTGCCGGTTGGTGAAGTGGGGAAATAGTTTGGGTCGCCGGCAACTGAGCCCGCGATATGGGGTCCGCCATCTAGACTGCCCTTGGCGAGTGGGGCGTTGATTGCTGTAGGCCCGACGCCCATCGACACAACGCTGGTGGCGCTGCGATTCTCGCCATTGCGGAGCTTGTCGTAGATCAATTCGTGAGCGCTCGTCACCTTGTCAAAAAGCTTAACTTGACCGCTCACGTAGATGTTTCCGTTCGCATGAACACGGCCATTGAAAACGAAAGGCGGCCCGGGGTGCAATTCGAGGTCGTTGTCACTAAACATGCCGAACTGAAAGAGCGGTATGAGGTAGTTGTTCATGGTGCGAGTCAGGGTAACCGAGGTGCTATCTGGTGCGGTTGCTCTGCTCTTGAGAATATAGGGGTCGACGCTTGCGATAAGGCCGACGTAGGCTGAATCAGCAGGCAGAGTTGCGTACGGAAGTTTTGGGGCCGTGAGCCCCTGGGTCAGCCGCATGGCGGCCAGAGTGGCATTGTCACGGACGATACTTTGGACAAACGTGAAGCCTTCGGCAGTAACCAGCTCGGTAGGATACGCATTAGCGACGCCGCTGATCTGAGTGGTGGTTGGCCGCGCCGATCGCTGAAAGAGCCCACTATAGTCGCTGGTCATCTTTTCGATCCCCGCAGCGCTGGCATAGAATGTCTGCGTTCGCTTTAAATCGCTGCCGGCAATACGGGTTTCGGTTGACACGACAGCCAAGACAGTCATAGCGACGGCGCTTAGCAAGGCCAGCATTAGAATGGCAGCTGCAAGCGCGGCGCCACGCTCCCCGGATCTCGCGGCGAAAGCCTTGTTTGATGCTTGCGGTGAACTGTTCTCTTTTATGATCATTGCACTCTCCTCGTTTTTACAATCATTGCACTCTGCTCAAATCCAAAAGCCATTGTTTATCCTGGTTGCAGCGCCCTGCGAAACTGCATGTTTCTCACGCTGGTGCTTGAGGTGCTTGTGAGCCGCGGTTGCAAACGCTTTTCAAGGGCATGCGGTGTCTCTACTGTTATCGTCACCTCCACCTGGCGAACCGCGATCTGCTGGTCCAAGTTGCTCAGCCGGTCCACGGGTTGTGCGATGACACCACCGCCGTCGGGACCCAAAGAGTAGAGGAACTGAACACTGACAACATGTTCGGCAATCGCGCTTTCACGGAAACCCGCTCCTTTAACACCGAATACACGTCTCATTAGGCGCCCGGTTGAATCGATGTAGTAATGAATGATCTTCATTCGCTGGAGGGACGTAACGAGCGTGCCTCCGGCGGAAATTGTGTAGATCCGACCGCCGACTCCCGTAACGTTAAGCCCAAACTTATCTCCCGCCGCGGATCCGGATGCGAACGTCAGAGTTGAGTCAGGACCCGCGGGATCGTCCTTGCTGGTAACAGTTCCAAATGTGCCCCCCAGGGATGATGTCAGGAAATAGACTTCCCCAGGAGTGAAGCGACTGTAATCGGCGTCTGCGATCGTGATTACGGTTCCGGTGGCGTCAATTGTGCCCGCTGCCAGTGAGATCGGTGTGAAGTTATAATCTATCTCCAGAATTGTCTGGCGATCGGTAGAGACCGGGTTGGATCGGACGGTTACCACCGGATTTGTCGCCACCGCGGGATCCGGCCCCAGCACTGTTGTCGCGGCCGGAATGTCGTTATCGGTTGTTAGGATCCCAAGGTTTGTGACTCCGCCAGGCATAGCCGGGTCGCTGATCGGGTTAACCGTCAGATAGTTTGTGACGAAAGCCGTCTGCACTGGAATGTAGGTCATACTCTTGAGCCCATCCCCGGCGCTCATTAGGTCGCGACTGATGAATTCGTGCGCCGTGCGTAGGTTTTCTTGTGCGTCCGTCAATTCATAGGTTGAGGTCGCAACTGACATCGAGCTCGTCATTAAGGAGACGACTGACGCCGAGATGATCAGCATCACTGCAGTCGCGATCATCATCTCGATAATGGAAAATCCTGCCTGATCGTGCGGTTTCGAACTCGGGTGCATGTAATGACCTCCAGTTAAATAGGGCCCTCTTGTGGTCCTGCAAATCTTAGCGATAGGTGCCACGAGAATCGTCGTTTAGATAGCTGATACCAACCAGGTCTCTTGCCCTTCCGTCGCCTGACGTATAGCGCAGCGTGACCTCAATTTTCTTGAGATAAGGATTCGAAACGAACCCTGTGATTTTTATCTGGCGCGATACGCCAGGGCGGGCCAGGGTAAGATCGTCGGTTGTACCCGAAGCACCCCATAGATCGTCGGCAGTGCCAAACACGCCGTCGCGTCCCGGAACCGTCGAGACGGGACGAAACTGGGTTGGGTCATATGGGAAGCCCGTAAATGTGCTTGCGGCCGCCTGCGTATTCGAGATCTCGTCGAAGGATAGTTCGCGGGTGTTCCTCAGGGTTTCCATCTGTTCAAGGATCGAAACAACGAGCATCTTTGAATTAGTAAGGCCACGGCCCCTGTTGCTGACCATCAGTGAGTAGCCGATTGCCGAAGCCACGCCAAGCAGACCAATGGTCAAGAGAACCATCGCTACCACCATCTCCAACAATGAGAAACCCCGCTCTGACTGACGCCGATGGTTATCGGTTGCGCGGGAATGATTACTCTTCATATTGGTTTGCATTGACGTTGTACCTCCATATTTTGATTCTGCCTGAAGCGCCCAACACTGATATTGCCGCTGCCGTGCCTTGAGCTGCTTTGTTGTTGAAGATGAACATGGCTCGATCCAAAGGAATGCCTTGCGATACCGCAATTCCGGCCGGGGGAGCGGGACCCGTGGGAATTCCTGCCGGATCTATTACCGAGCCGTCTGCCTGAAATGTGATGTTGAGCCTATTACTAGCGTCCAGACCCGTCATTGATATGCCATCTCCAAGAGGACCCGTAGGTATCGGAGAACCACCTGTCGGTAACCCTGTCGAAGTAGTCGGAATCCCATAACTTACTTCTGAAGCCAAAAGTCCGCCCTGAGCGAGTGAAACCGTTGACACAACTCTGGCGGGGAGTGCCGTGCTTGGGTAGCCGGCTGCGACCAGCACCGCCGTTCCGCTCCTGAAATCCTCCAGATCGTTATTGTGATCAATAATCCTGATTTCTTTTGTTACGTTGTCGTATTGAAATGTCACTGCTTGCTGTTGCGACATTGCCAATTGGCGCGCGTAACGCAGTTGCGTCAGGATCTCACGAGTGACTGCTGTCGAACGCAACAGGCGGCGTTGCGCGATCATTTGAGGGACCGCTATCGCGGTTATGATGCCGACCACGACTACTACTATCAGCAACTCGATGAGTGAGAAGCCGTTTTCGGAGCTGCCTAGGTGATGTGCGTTTTCATGAACCATTCTTGTTCGTCCTCTAGATAATCTCGCAGGGGACTCAAGCCCCATCTGCTTGCGGGCTGCCAGGTAACTAACCGAGTCAATCGGGACCCGGGCGAATATGTAGTTGGCAACACCCATGCCACTTGCAACATCGTCGAAAATTGGCCCCGAATCCATAATTTCTGAGTAAGACTCTCGCCCAGCCGTCACCACAGGTGACATCGGAGGAAGCGAACTTCCCAGGGGCAGATCCTGCTCCCATAGTCTTTTAGACTCCAGACTTCGAGAAAGAATTTCCGGGTGTGGTTCTGAATCCCGGGTTCTTTTCGCCGTTTAGATCAGTTGGGTGCCTCTTAGCACCAGAACAAGGCGGGGACGTAATCATGGGATCGTCCGCTCGCGCGTGGTGCCGCACGCCGCGCGCCGGGCCGGACGGTAAAGCGCCCCGGGATCTTCGGATCGCCGGGGCGCAATGCTCTTAATTCCAGCGACTGTTTTAGGGGGAGGTGACTGGGCCCTTCAAGACCGGCTCATACTCGTCGCCAGCTGAAGGAAGGCTTTGCGTGTCGGCCAGTTTCATCGCTAACAGGTGCGGTTTATAGTCGAAGGCTTTTGGACCTCCGCGCGAATTCTGAATCTGCATCACCAGATAATCCTGGTTCAAGCGAAACCTCAAAACACTTCCCTGCCGGTTCATAATCACGAACAGTAGGGTTTCGCCGCCTGCCGTTTTCATCTGGCCCACCAGTGAACTGGCCCCGCCGTCGGTCCTGATGAGGGTGCCCGTCTTAGCAATCACGCTGCCGCGCGACACCGGGCCCGTGAAGCGGTCCTGAAGTGTTCCGGGATCGATGCCGGCGACCGGCATGATGTCTGTAGTTGAGAGCTTGTTTTTCCGCAGCTCTTCGCGCAACGCCCTGAAGATCTTCATCATCGTTCGCGGGCTGACGCGGTTAACGCCCAATCCACTCAATGAGGAAATCTTAAACTCACTGGAGGACAGACCCAGCGAGTTCATGACTTGGCGCCGCACCGATTGTATCCCCCCGACCGAGCCACCCAGGCGCTCAGCCATGAAGTTGTTTGAGTAACAGAGAAGGACCTTGAGGATGTCAACCATTTTGCTCGACTTCTGGGACAGAACGAGTTTCGCATTCGCCCCGACCGGATTCACCTCGACCTCGCCCATCACCGCCACGCTGGGGATGGTTTGCAGGCTCGCCTGGTCACCGAGCGCTGTTCTTTCGTATAACCAGGCTCGGGTCGCCTCACCTGACCTCAGCGTTGAATCAAACGTGTCATAAAGCTGCTCGCCTGATTGCCGTGCCGACCAGTTGAAATTCAGCGTGAAACCCGGCGCGACTACCAGGTTCCCAGTAACCGTGCGAATACCCAGGGTGTTCAATTGGCGGGCAATCATGACGCCATGTTCATAATGAAACGACGGATCGCGGCCGGAGATGTAGAGATTGCCGTTGAGTGTCCCGGTAGCTCTATCAAACGTGCCGGTGATCCAGATGCCGGTAGTAAAGCGATGCTGTGGGCCGAAAGTCTTGAGAGCGACCAGCGCCGTGGCAAGTTTGATCGCAGAGGCCGGATTGAAATTTTCCTCTGCTGACTGCACCGCGACCGTTTTCCCATCGAGCGTTTCCACCAGCACGCCCTGAAGACCATAGATGATTTGCGACTCGGCAGTGGCGCTAGCTGATTGCTCCGTGACGGTTGTTTGAGTTGGCTGAACCGGGACCGTTGTAATCGGCATGACTGGCGCGACAGGGGTTTTGTCCTTTGCTGGTGTTTGCGCCAAAACCAGGGCGGGCTGCGGTAGCCAGACGCTGAGTGCGAAGGCGACCAGAACGATGCGCGATATGATTTGCTTGTTCATTAATCCCTAGTGGTGCTCGCGACGAGCACATCATCATAACACGACGATTTTTAGGGGAGTTCCACAAGCCTGAGAGGAGAATCGGTCCGATGCGCTCGACCTGCCCCAGGATATATCGTGGCCACGTCCAGCCAGAGGTTGACGGACCAGTCCATTCGCCCTGCCCACTGCACAGACCCAACGTACAAAGGACGGCTCAATCTCTGCTAACTTGCAGGTCGGGAAGGCGGACCCTGTCCCCGCTCTTACGATCAAAATAAAAAGCGTTTAGACTGACTATCAACTCAATTCATCCTCGCCCGCCAATAGAAGCTTCCTACATTTGCAAATGGTCGCACCTTTATCTCTCTCAGGCGTTGCTGAGTGGCTTTCAAACTTGAGGCGGGGACAGGGTCCGCCTTCCCGACCTGCAAATTACCGTACGTCCATTCTCATTTACATCCTTTGGAGCGAAGTCTAATAGCGTTGACAATGTTAGAAGCTGACACCTAGAATCCTGTTATTGACAAACCATAGTGCGCGAACATCAGCCCGTTACAGTTGAAAGCATACGCGCCACGCACAAGGCACGAAGAAAAGAGATTCGAGCGAGGCTCGGTGAGTTTGAAGAAGTCTGGCGCGATGGATCGGACGCGCGACTTTGGGAAGAACTCGTCTTCTGCATTTTCACGGCCGGCGCGTCGGCTCGGATGGGATTGAAGTCCATCGAAGCGGTCCGACCGTTGCTGTGGAACGGCGAGGGAGCGGAAATGACCGAGGCCCTCAAGAAGGCGGGCGCGCATCGCTTTCCAGTGGCGCGGCCGGGCTACATTGTGATAGCGCGAAACTATCTGCGCGAGCATTGCGGGTTGAGACTGCGCGAGCAGCTCGAGAGTTTCTCAGATCCGATTGTGCGTCGTGATTGGCTGGCCCGGGAGAAACGGATTAAGGGGTTGGGCTATAAGGAAGCCAGCCATTTTCTGCGGAATATTGGGTTAATGGGCCATGCGATTCTGGACAAGCATGTATTGCGTTGTCTCGCGGATCTCGAGGTAGTCGAATCCTCCCGGCCTCCCAGCACCAGGGCGCGCTACCTGGAGATCGAGGAAAGGCTAAAGGGCGTTGCCCGCGACGTAGGGATCGATTTCGATGAACTTGACCTGGTGTTATGGTCGATGAAAACAGGGGAAGTTTTGAAATAGTAACCGTTCAAAGAATGACGACGAGTCGTAGGATTAACTCAAAGTTCGACTTCGAGGATGGTTTTCATGCAATGTTTTAGCTTTACCAGGTTAACCCGTAATTTGGCGGTCGGAATTGTGGCCGTCTTTGTCTTTTCTCTTGGTCCTCCCGCGCCCGCCGCGACCCTTAGCGACAAAAAGACACGAAATCGGGCCGAGAAAGCGCTTCGCGATGGTGACTTCGATCTGGCGGAGAAAAGTTTTCGCGAGATATTGAGCAAGAACGTTCAGGACCAGGATGCCAGGCTTGGTTTGAGTCTTACACTCCTAAAGCAAAGGCGCCTTCAAGACGCGTACGACCATGCAGCTAGAGTGATTCTGGCGAACCCGCTCTCGGCACGAGGGCACGCCTTACTAGGCCATGCGATTCTGGCCTCTGGAAACTTTCGTGAATCAGTTGAAGAGTTTCGTACGGCCCTTAGTATTAAAGAAGACGACTCTCTGGCGGTAGCCGGCCTGGCGATGGTTGATTTTTATGAGAACCGGTTAGAGCCATGCCTTCGAGGTTTGCGGCGAGCGGTAAGCATGTCGCCGGACGAGCCCGACTTCATCTTCAGTCTGGGCCAGGCGGCTGCGCGCAGCGAGATGTACAAGGAAGCCGCAGACGCATATGAGCGTTTTTTGGTTATCGCGCCCAAGACTGATGCGGATCGCCGCGCGCGTATCAGGGGATTGATCGACTTCTTGCGGTACCTCGGAAGGCAGGGCTCGCTATATGTGCCGGCCGGACGCGGCACCACGGTCGTTTCTTTCGAATCGTTCGATATCCGCCCAATCTTGGCGGTCCGGGTGAACGGGCGAAAAGATCCGCTCCGATTCGTATTGGACACGGGCTCGGGGATGTCCGTGATTTCAGATGAGACCGCCAACAGACTTGGCATACGTCCGGTTGCGCGTGGTGGCCTGGCGCGCGCTGTGGGCGGCGGAGGCAAGTTTGAAATCGTCTACGGGTTTCTCGAGTCGCTGGAGATTGGCGAAGTCAAAGTGGAGAATGTGCCCGTTTACATCAGGCGCTTCTTTGATGACAAGACTCCCGTCGATGGTTATCTTGGCCTCTCGATGATCTCGAAGTTCGTAACGGCTGTCCATTTCGGTGAACGAACCCTTACACTCGTGCGTCAGCGACAGTCCGGTAGTCTCGATCTCGTGCAGACGCCCCCGGCCGCGGATCTGCCACCAGCGCTTAACTCCCTAACCGCCAAGGTCGTGGAGATTCCTCTGCGCACTACGTCGAGCGGCTTCCTCAGCGGTGAGGTTTATCTTGAGGGCATCGAGAAGCCGCTAAACTTCATTATCGACACCGGCGCCAGTATTTCTGTGATCTCGGAAAAACTGGCCGCGCTCGAAGAATTGTCCCAGTACCTGACTCCTAATCGACTGCGGGTCTTCGGCGCGGCAGGCGTTGCCGAAGACGTGAAGACGATGCTTTTGCCAAGCGTGATGCTGGGAACATTTACCAGGGAACAGGTCAATGTGGCCGTCCTTGATCTGGAGTCGGTAAATGAAACTGCGGGATTCATCCAGGATGGAATTCTGGGAGGAAACTTTCTCAGGCATTTCCGAGTTTCTTTTGACTTTCGTCGTGGAGTGATACGGCTGGAACCGCTCAACCAGACTGCCCGAAGCGCTAAACCCGGAGAGATGTGAGGCACGGAGTTTCAATGAAGCAAAGTCTCTATCTCGAAACCTCGGTCATTGGCGCTTACCTCGATAACGGCGAGCCCTTTCGGCGTGACTTAACGATCCGTTGGTGGGAACACGAGATGAAGGACTATCGCACGGTTATCTCGGCGCTGGTCTCACGAGAGCTCGAACGAGTTCCGGATCCTCACAGAACTTCGTACCTAAAACTGATAGCCCCACTGGAGCAGGCTGAACTCACCGATGAAGCGGCCATCCTGGCGGACGGTTATGTGTCACGCGGAATATTTCATCGCAAGTACATAGCTGACGCATTGCACGTTGCGATTGCCTCTTATCACAAGATTGATTACCTGGTGACCTGGAATTTTGGCCACCTGGCGAATGTTCGTCGACAGGCGCGCATCCGGCTGTTCAATACGGCAGCAGGCTTTTACGTTCCCATGATCGTGACGCCGGAGTTTCTCGTCTCTGAAGCTACGGAGAAAGCCGTGTGATTGCCAATTGCCGATTGCCAATTCAAAACATTGCCGATTTCCGATTGCCAATTGCCGATTGGTTTTGCTTAGATGGAGCCGCAGTGATTGAGACGCTTTATGTGGCTAAACGCCAATCTACAATCGGCAATTGGAAATCGGCAATGTTTTGAATCGGCAATCGGCAATTGGAAATCGGAAATGCCCTATGTATCGTCTTCCAAAATTTCTGAAAGTGCTGCACGCCATTCGGGAGGAGATGTCGAGGGAAGTGGACTACGACGTAGATCTGTTTGCGGAAATGGTTCGTTCAGGTGTGCGTCCTTCGCATGGACCTGAAAGGCGCATTCGTGGCTACAAGAGCCGGGTGCCGCGTGATGAGGAAGTGAACGCAAGCGCGCAAAAACATGAGAAGGGCAAGCGTCTGAGGAAAACAGGTTAGATCCAGCTAAGAATATTTGGCCGCTGCCAGGCATGAACCCTACTTTCGAGACAATTGGATTAGAAGTGCCGAGTGAGAAGGCCTTTAACTATCTCGCCGAGCGGGCCGGGGACCAGGGTGAGCCCACCCAACTGAGCCGACGTGGCGCCGTGTTGCACGGCCGTTGTTGGAAGTTGGGTGAAGGGCTGGAGGTTTGGACCGTGCTCTATGAATCGGGAAGTGGCGACGTGTTCTATGCGGACTGCCGGCCCGGATTTCGTGCGCGGTACATTCAAACGATTAGTCCCTGGGCGCTCACGGAATACGATGAAGAGGGCGAAGCTGTGGTCCACGGGTATCGCGAAAGCACAGAATGCGAAGTTCTATTCGAGTTGCAGAATCTTACCGAAGTGGGGCCAGCCGGCTTTTCCGCGCAGGAACTCCATGTGGGTCTTTGTGGGCTTGCTTACCGCGCTCGAGTCCGCAAGGGCTGTGGCAGGACCCGCTGGATGCCACTGGAAAAAGCCGCACCATCGCGCGCTGCCCACGAGAATGATTGGAGTCTCTCTGGCACCGTGATCGCGTTTAAGCCTCTAAAGAATCCTTTGTCCGGCAGTGATCTCTACTGGATCCATCTCGATCTTGAACGAATAAAGCTGGAAGTCCTGGTCAATCAACGCGCTCTCAGAGGCGACTCTCTGGCGCCGGGTGCCACTCTGGACGCGGAAGTTTGGTTGCAGGGACACGTGCTGGATGAGCAAGCACTGCGTTCCCGTTATGAGGGCGTCGATCTCACGTGCTCAGCGGCCAGTTTCTGGTCAGGACTAAAAAGGAGAAATTAGAAGTCGGAAGTGAAGTGCTACAGGGCTGATGATCCATATTAATGAAGCGTCTGATTGTTGTTAGTCTCGTAATCCTCACTGCCGTTTTCGCAGCTTACTCCCTCAATCGATACTGGATCCATCGCTTTGACGGGTTGATTGCCCGGCAAGCCAATGTCTATCGTCTCGATCCTGACCTGGTGTGGAGCATAATTTACGAGGAGACATATTTCAGACCCTGGAAGATTGGCAAAGACGGCGAGATTGGATTGATGCAGGTCACACCCGGGGTAGGGCGCGACTGGGCGTCCGAAACAGGCATGCGCGAACTCGAGCGGCAGATGGCCAGTGAACCTTCCAGTCTCTTGCGCGATCCGGAACGGAACGTTCAGATTGGCTGCTGGTACCTGGAAAAGTTCTACGAACAATACCGCGACACGCCGGACGCTGAAGCCCGCATGATTGCCGCCTACAACGCCGGCCCCAGCCGCGCCGCGGAATGGAACCGCCCCGCGGAAGGTGGCAAGGCTCTGTCCGGCGAGGAGTTCATCCAACGAATTAACATTCCCTCTACGCGAGCGTATGTGATTTCGATTCTTGAGCGCTACCGCAAGCTGAAGGGTTACGATCTCAAACTGGGGCAACCGTGATCTCCCGCGATTCTAATGTCCGTTTTCCCGACAGGCTGCCCCCACGCCCACATCTCGTAGGTGGTCAACCCAATAACGAGTAGGGGATCCGGCAAATCATGACCATCATCTACTCCGCCCGCTGGGTCCTGCCCATCTCATCGGGTCTAATTGAAGATGGCGCCATCGCAATCAAAGGAAGTCAGATAACTGACGTCGGAACTCGAGCGTCACTCGTGGGGAAATCTCCTGACGCGACGGTGCATCACTATCCAGATGCGGCCATACTGCCGGGCCTGATCAATGCTCATTCGCACCTAGAACTCACGGCGATGCGCGGCTTTCTGGAAAGTGAAGAGTCCGACTTTACCGGCTGGCTAAAAAAACTGACGGTAGCGCGACTTGAATTGATGACGCCTGACGATCGGTATGTTTCGGCAGCATGGGGAGCGACCGAGGCAGTGCGCGTCGGGGTCACTGCTCTGGCAGATGCCAGCGATGGTGCTTATGAAAGCATGAAGGCCTTGAGCGATGTTGGCCTCCGTGGAATAGTTTTCCAGGAGTCTTTCGGGCCAGATCCAAGACTGGCTTATGACAATTTCGCAAAGCTCACCGCCAAGGTAGCTCGCCTGGCTGAGCTGGAAACGCCGCTTGTGAAAGTTGGAGTTTCCCCGCACGCGCCTTACACAGTTTCCGGGCGCCAGCTCGAGTTGATTTCGGAGTTTGCGTTGACGGGAAACCTCCCGGTGATGATGCATGCAGCGGAATCGGTTGCGGAAGAGATGTTGTTGCTTGAAGGTCAAGGGACTTTTGCGGAGGCACTTGCGAAGCGGGGCATAGAATGGCACGCGCCGGGGTTGTCAACTATTCAATACCTGAAGCGACATTTCGTGTTGCAGACGAAACCCTTGTTGGCCCATTGCATTAGGGTCGATAACGCAGATATCGAAACGCTTAAAGAGTCCGGAGCGCGAATAGCGCACTGTCCAAAATCAAACGCGAAACTTGGCCATGGTCGCGCGCCGTTCTCGATTTTTCTGGACCGAGGGATTGCGGTGGGACTCGGCAGCGATTCGGTTGCCAGTAACAACACATGCGATATTCTTGAGAAAGCTCGGTTTGCAACTCTGATGTCCCGGTCGGACAGTGACGAGATGAGCGGGCAAAGGCTGCTGGACTCGACAGATGCATTGCATGCTGCCACAGTTGGAGGTGCGCGAGCGCTTGGACTTGAAGGTCACACCGGTGAGCTAAGGGCAGGATTGCAAGCTGACTTTGCCGTGGTGTCGCTTGCCGGCCCGCACCAACTGCCGTCATACGATCCCATCAACACGCTCATCTTTGCCTCCTCGGGACGAGACGTAATCCTAAGCGTGGTTGCGGGAAGGGAAGTCTTCAGCGCGGGGCAGGTCACGACCATTGACGAAGAGCGCCTGGCAGCCCGGATGAAAGAGATCGCGGTCAAACTAGGAGCTTAGTTGTCGATAATCCTGAAGGGATTTAAGTCAATAGCCGTGGGCGAGCGTTGCGCGACGCCCACGGAAGATCGGAGAAAAGATTCCTGACCCTGGAAGGGTCAAACTAGCCCACGATGTGACCCCTTCAGG